>NZ_JBFUGA010000118.1:0-17073 GCF_056403155.1 Methylobacterium sp. P3_A11 | reverse complement strand
GGTCGGTCCCGGGCGCGGCACCGCGACGGCGACCGCCCGCGTGCTGCTCGTCGGTTTCGATCCGAGCCACACGACCCGGGTGCTGCGCGGCGAGAACGCCGGGCGCACGATCGACCAGGCCAACGTCGTCCGCTCCGTGCAGGACCTCGGCCGCTGGTCCGGTGGGGCCGCGGCCTTCGCGTCGGGCCGCCCGGACGGCGCGACGGCGGCCCTGCTGGTGCAGGCCGAGGACGGGCGGATCCTCGGGGCCGCACGCCTCGCAGCGGCCCCGGCCGGGACGGCACGGGAGGCCGTGCGATGATCCTCGCGATTCCGGGCGGGATCCCCGCCCGCGGCTGGGTGCTGGCGTCGGGGTCGGAGCGCGGTCTAGATACGGCGCGGGCCGGGGGACGGAACGACGGCGGAGCCCGGATGGCGCTCGAACAGGAACTGGCAGCCCTGATGGCGGCGGCACAGGGCGGCGACGCGGCCGCCTATCGGGCGCTGCTGAAGGCCTGCCTGCCCGTGGTCTCTGCGATCGCGCGGGCGCAGGGCGTACGCGGCGAAGCGGTGGACGACGTCGTGCAGGACGCGCTGATGACGGTCCACCGGGCTCGGGCGAGCTATGATCCCGACCGGCCGTTCCTGCCCTGGCTGCGGGCCATCACCCAGCGGCGGGCGATCGACCGCCTGCGCCGGGCCGGGCGGCGGCCCCGGGAGGTCAACGATCCCCTCGCCTACGAGGCCGAGGTCGATCCCGGCCCGGCCCCCGGTCAGAGCTTGGAGGCGCGGGACCGCGCCGCAGCCCTGTCGCGGGCGCTGGCGGCCCTTCCCGACGGTCAGCGGCAGGCGGTGGAGCATCTCGGCCTGCGCGAGCTGTCGCTCGACGAGACCGCGGCCCTGACCGGCCGGAGCAAGGGCGCCCTGAAGGTGAACCTGCACCGGGCGTTGAAGGCGTTGCGGGCAAGCCTGACCCAGGAGAGGGAGTGATGCCCGGAGAGGGGAGCAATTGGGCAGGCCGCGGCCTCTCCCGTCACGAGCGGCTCGTCGAGGAACTCGCGGGCGGCCTCGAGCCGGTGCGGCCGCTCCGAGCCCCGGAGGCGCGTGCGGCCCTGTGGCTCGGCGCCACGCTGCTGCTCGGGCTGGTCCTGGCGGCCTGGATCGGCACGGGCGGATTCATGCTGCGCATGCATGTCCCGGATCTCGCCCTCGCGGCGATCGGCGCCGCGCTGACGGCGGTCGCCGCCGCGTTCGCGGCCTTCGCCACCAGCGTCCCGGGCCGTTCCGGCCGTTGGGCGCTCCTGCCGCTTCCGCCGCTGGCCCTGTGGATCGGCGCGAGCGGTCTGGGCTGCCTGCGCGAATGGATCGCGCCGGGTGCCGACATCCCCGGAGCGCACACGGTCACGGGCTGCTTCAGTTTCCTGATCTGCGTCTCGGTGCCGCTCTCGGTGCTGATCGTGGTGATGCTGCGGCGCGCCTGCCCGCTGCGGCCGAACCTTACGGCCGCCCTCGGCGGCCTCGCGGTGGCCGCTGCGGCCGCGGCCCTGCTGGTCCCGGTCCACCCGCACGACGCCACGGCCACGGACCTTCTGTTCCACGCGGCGGCGGTCGCCCTCGTCATCGCCGTCAACGGGCTGGCCGGCGGCCGGCTGCTCGACCGCGACGCCGGCGCCCACTGAGGCGCTCAGGCGCCGTCGGGATCGCTGCCGGGCCAGTCGACGATCCGGTCCGGCAACTCATCCTCCGAGAACTCCTCCTCGTTGCCGGCGAGCCGGCCGCGCACCGAGATACCGGCCTCGTGGACGCTCGACGCCCGGCCCGACAGCAGCGGGTGCCAGGGATAGAGCGGCTCCCCATCCCGCACGAGGCGGTACGCACAGGTTGGCGGCAGCCACGCGATCGTCCGCACTGCCTCCGGCGTCAGGCGGACGCAATCGGGCACGCGCGTCTGCCGGCGCGCATAATCGCGGCACCGGCAGGTCAGACCGTCAAGGAGGGTGCAGCCGATGTCGGTGTGATGGACCTCGCCGGTGTCCTCGTCCTCGAGCTTGATCAGGCAGCACCGGCCGCAGCCGTCGCACAGGCTCTCCCATTCGGACGGGGTCATGGCCTCGAGCGTCTTGGCCTGCCAGAACGGCTCGACAGCCCCGCGGCGCGGCGCCTCGGGCTTGGACATCGGTGAGGTCTCTCGAACGGGGAGGCGCTTCTCTGCCCGAGGCGGTGGACCGGAGCAAGCGCCGCAATCGACGTCCGGATGCGACCGGATCGCGCCCTCGCGCGTTACACCCAAGCTCGTCCATGGCGATTCGTGAAACGGCGTGGAGCCTCGCCGGCCGTTCCGGATCCTGCTATGGACGGGGACGCCGCGCGGTGGCGCGGGCGCAGGCTCCGCGCCCGCGGCGCTCGACCATTCGCCGCCACGTTTCGCCGCAGAGGCGCTCGACAAGCCGGGTCCGACATCGTGCGCCTGCCGACGTTCACCGAGATCAAGATCCGCCTCGAACGCGCCGCGCTGGCGTTCGACGCCTGGGTCAATGCCAGCTTGTACGACGGCGGCCAGTCCACCGGCGTAGTCTACGAGCGCTTCCAGCGGGTCATGAGCCGCTTCGCGGTGCGCGGCTGGAAGCGCGTCGCCCTCGACCTGACCAGCGAGGGGGTCACCATCGGGACCGGCGGCGCGGTGCTGATGCTCGCCCTGGCGCAGCCGGCCTTCCAGCTGACCAGCGAGAACTGGTTGAAGCAGCAGGACCTCGCCGTCACCTTCCTCGACCGCTACGGCACTGAGGTCGGGCGCCGCGGCATCAAGCACGACGACTCGCTGAAGCTCGACGAGTTTCCCGACATCATGATCAAGGCGCTGGTCTCCACCGAGGACCGGCGCTTCTACGAGCATTGGGGTATCGACCCGATCGGGACCCTGCGGGCGCTGGTCAACAATTCGAAGGGCGGCGGCGGCACCCAGGGCGGCTCGTCGATCACCCAGCAGCTCGCCAAGAACCTCTTTCTGACGAATGAGCGGTCGCTCGAAAGAAAGGTCAACGAGGCGTTCCTGGCGCTCTGGCTCGAGAGCCATCTGACCAAGAACGAGATCCTGAAGCTCTACCTCGACCGCGCCTATATGGGCGGCGGCACCTTCGGCGCGGTGGCGGCGGCGGATTATTACTTCGGCAAGCCCCTCAAGGACATCAGCCTCGCCGAGGCCGCCATGCTGGCCGGCCTGTTCAAGGCGCCGACCAAGTACGCCCCGCACGTCAACCTGCCGGCGGCCCGCGCCCGGGCGGCGGACGTGCTGCACAACATGGTGGAGGCGGGCTTCGTCACCGAGGGCCAGATCCAGACCGCCCTGCGCAACCCGGCGACGCCGGTGACCCGCACGCGCGACATCACCGCCGACTACTACCTCGACTGGGCCTTCGGCGAGATCAAGGGGATGGCCGACGCGGGCAAGCTTCGCAACGACCGCGTTCTGACGGTGAAGACGCCGCTGGACCTCGCCATCCAGAAGCGCGCCGACGAGGTGGTCGCCGATATCCTGCGCAAGTCCGGCGACGCCATGGATGTCGACGAGGCCGCCATGGTGATCCTCGACCCCGACGGGGCGCTCCGCGCCATGGTCGGCGGCGCCGATTACGGCGAGAGCCAGTTCAACCGCGCCACCGACGCCCTGCGCCAGCCCGGCTCGTCGTTCAAACCCTACGTCTACTCGGCCGCCCTCAATTCGGGCCTGTTCAAGCCCGATACGCCGGTCGTCGACAGCCCGGTCTGCATCGGCAACTGGTGCCCGCAGAATTACGGCCGCTCCTACGCCGGCCGGGTACCGATGTGGCTCGCGGTGGCGAAGTCGATCAACACGATCCCGATCAAGATCTCCATCGCCCTCGGCAAGGCCATGGGCATCAGTCACGAAGCCAAGGCCGCGAAGGCGGGCCGCGCGAAGATCACCGAACTCGCCCACAAGATGGGCATCACCTCGAACCTGATCGACACGGTCTCGATGCCGATCGGCTCGGACGAGGTTACGGTGATCGATCAGGCGGCGGGCTACGCGGTGTTCGCCAACGGCGGCTTCCGCGCCAAGCCCTACGCGGCCATGGAGGTGAAGAACTCGTCCGGCGAGGTGATCTATCGCCACGCCGACGAGGCGCCCGAGCGGGTGCTCGCCCCCCAGGTCGTGGCCGACATGAATTTCATGCTGAACAAGGTCGTCGAGGAGGGTACCGGCAAGCGGGCGCAGCTCGAGGGCGTGAAGGTCGCGGGCAAGTCCGGCACCACGAACGCCTACCGGGACGCGTGGTTCGTCGGCTACACGGGCAATTACGTCGGCGCGGTCTGGTACGGCAACGACGACCATACCTCGACCAACAAGCTCACCGGCGGCTCGCTCCCGGCCCAGACCTGGCACGACGTGATGGAGCCGGCCCACCAGGGCATCGAGATCAAGGGATTGCCCGGCCTGAAGGACAGCCCGCGGGCAGCCCAGCAGCAGGCCTCCGGAGGGACGACAGCCCCGATCGACCCCAATGCCAGCGCCTACGGCAAGCTGTCCCGCCGATCCTTTGAGGTGATCAGCGGTCTGAACGGCCTGTTCCGCACGGTCGAGCGTGCGCCCGGATCGGCTGCGGATCCGCGATCCGGCGCCGGGGACGCGCCGAAGACCGGCCGAAAGCCCGGCGACCGCGCTGCGGCTGCACCCTCCGGGCAGCCGCGCGCCTTGGCCGAGGGCGGCCGCCCGGTCGGCGGCTTCGTCGAGGTGCGGTGAGCACATGAAGCTCACGATTCCCGGCACCTTCGGCGGCGCCTCCGCGTCCGCCGGTGCCCCGCGCAGCGGCGTGGTCCGGTTCGTCCGTCGCCTCTGGCGCAAGAGTTCGGTCGCCGGACTTGCCGTGTACGCCCTGGCGCTCGGCGCCGTCCTCGGACTTGCCAGTGCCGACTGGGCGACGAGCGGTGGCTATCCCTTCGGCGGCGTGCAGGTCGGCGCCTGGACCGCCTGGCCGCGGGCCGGTGCCGGGAACGCCGATCCCTATACCCGCGCGGTCAATGCCCGCCGCGGCGAGATCCCCCTGGCGGTCGGCGAGGGCCTGCTGCTGACCGCAGCGGTCGACGATACCGGTCAGGCCCTCGACGCGACCTGCACGTACCGGATCGGCGGCGGGACGCCCCCCGCCCGGGCCTGGACCCTCACGGTCGCAGGCCGCGGCCCGCGCGAGGCCGACCGTGCCCCCTTGCGCGAAGGCTTCACCTCGACGGAGGTGCTGCGCGCCGCCGACGGGCGGTTCGCGATCGTGCTCGCGCCGGATGTGCAGCCCGGGAACTGGCTGCCGAGCCCGCGGGCGAGCGGGCCGGTGCGCTTGGCTCTGCGCCTCTACGACACACCGGTGGCCGCCAGCGTCGGGTCCCTCGACCGGAATTCCGTGCCGGCCGTCACACGCCTCGGATGCGCCCCGTGAACCTGCGCTTCGTCTACGCCACGCTGACCGGCCTCGTGCTTGCCGGGATCGTCCACATCGCGGCGGTCCTGGCGATCCCCGGCCTGTCGGACTCCGATGCCGTCACGCGCGCCCGCACCAGCGAGAACCTGGACCATCCGCAAACGATCTACACGGTCGCGACCGGCGACGATCCCTCCCCGCCCGAGGCGTGGCTTCCGATCCCGGATCCGGCGGTGGCGGTGGGTGTCTGCGCCTACAATCTTGCCGACGGACCCATGCGCGTCTCGGCCCGCACCGGCCCCCTCTCCCTCTCGCTCGCCGCGCATGCCCGCCGCGGAGCGTTCTACGCGGTGACCGATCAAGCGGCGGTGCGCGGTGCCCTCGACCTCGTGATCCTCACCCGCGCCCAGTACGACGAGGCGCTGGCCGACGACGACGAGAACGATCCGAGCCGCGACGTCCGCATCGTCGCGCCCGACGCGCGGGGAGTCGTGGTGGTGCGGGTGATTGCGGGCCTGCCGAGCCAGCGGCCCGCCGCCAACGCCGCGGTTCAGGCCGTCTCCTGTACCACCGACACGCCGGCGGACGATGCGACCACCGGTAAGGATGCGCCGGGCAAGGGCGCAGGGCGATAGCGAGGCCTTCTTCGGAGGTCGTTACAGGGATCGATCTTTTCGATGGACTCCATCGGGATGCGGTCTTTCGCAAGGTCCTGTTGAAAGACGTGGACCGGAGCCGCGAAATCCGGATCGCTATGAATAGACCCCTTCAAGATCTTCGGCCGCAATCGTTGTCGCTTTCAAGTCCCTGACGGATCGCCGTCATGGCTGTGCCGTTCCGATGAGGCCCGGGAAGGGTTGAACCTCCAGCAACTCGTCAAGGGTCGACCGCGTGAACACCCTTCCCTCCGTGTCCCCGACGACGGGGGCAAGCGCATCATTGATGCGTGCCCAGCCGATGCCCCCCAGCACACCGATCAGAGGGACGCCGTTCAGCCGCATGGCTTCCGCTCGGAGGCGCGCGAAACGAAGCGCCTTGTCGCGCGCGGTTCCGCCGTTGTTCGTCCCCTTACATTCCAGCATGGCCTTCAGGCTGTCGTCCCTCTGGTCAAAGATCACGAAGTCTGGCGCCGGCGTGACCCGCACTTCGAAGCGTGCAGCGATCTCCGCTTGATTGTGGCTGCCTGTTCGAATGAACGGAATCCGGTTTGCCGTAAACAGGTCCTGGACGGAATCCTCGATCAAGTCGCCGCGCAGGGTCGATGTCGCGTCCAAGACTTGGCGAAAGGCTCCGCCGTAGTGTCTCTGATGTAAAAATACCTTCAGCGGAACCCCGTTTGACGCGAAATTCCTGACGGTGTTCCATCCGTCTTCCGTGTCGGGCTTCTGCTGCTTGCTCCGCAAGCCCGGCGGCGCGTCCCCGAAGAGTTCGCGATTCATCGCCATGGCTATCGTCTTCGCAACG
This sequence comes from Methylobacterium sp. P3_A11, assembly GCF_056403155.1. Taxonomy (NCBI): domain Bacteria; kingdom Pseudomonadati; phylum Pseudomonadota; class Alphaproteobacteria; order Hyphomicrobiales; family Methylobacteriaceae; genus Methylobacterium; species Methylobacterium sp. P3_A11. The sequence goes on along the minus strand of NZ_JBFUGA010000118.1, from coordinate 10,201 downwards.
ATCTCGGCTTGGTGCCGCGTGCGCGCCGACTTTGCCCGCGGCTCAAGATCGCTGCGCTCCATCTTATCGATCTGCGATGACGAGAGGGGCTTGGAATCCGCCGCTTCAGCCGCGATCAGGGAAGCGTGGGCCAATTCATCCTTCGTGAGGCCGAGAAGTGTTCTGAACACGAGAAGAGTGCGTGGGCACTCGGATATTGCACGTGCCAGATCCTTTTCCGTGGTTTTGGCGAACCCGTCCGTCAGGCGATCGGCCGCGTCATAGGCCTCGAAGAAATGGGGCGGGTCATAAAATTCCGAATCGTGGATGTAGGCGAAGTCAGGTGACAGGTGCGGCATATACAGCTTTCGCGCGACGGCCGCGTAGATCGCGTTGTGCTCCCCCGTCCCGTGGTGCTGAGGAATAAGCCTGAGCTGGGCAATGCGCTGCGCCCAGGACTTGGCCTCCAAGATCTTTTGAACCGTGTCGTCGATCGGCATGCGTCAACCTATGGAAGAGGCAACGAGGCGGCCCGGCGTGTCATTTGCAAGGTCCTCGGCAATTCGGCGCCGCGCCTCCTGCACGAATGCGTCATGGATCTCGAAGCCGAAAGCTTGGCGGTCATGGCGCCGCGCGACCACGATGGTCGTTCCGCTCCCGGCGAAGGGATCGACGACGATTCCCCCTGGCGGAGACGCAGCTTTGATAAAGAACTCGGCCAATCCTTCGGGCATCGCCGCCGTGTGAGCGACACCGCGATGCTGGTTATACGTCTGGGGGACGCTGACGACGTTGCCCGGGTCTGCGCCGCCGAGCAGATAGGTCTTGGTCCGATCGCGCCCGAAGCCAGCCTCGGTGCTGCGGCGGCCGAGCGTATCCAGTTTCCTGCGGGCAATCTCGGCTTGGTCGGCCTTGTACGGAACCCGGACGCTGGCCAAGTCGAAGAAGGGCCGAACATCTCTGGCAAAATGATAGACGTACTCAAAACTGTCTTTGGTGCGGGGACCGAATCGTCCAGGCACGGCATTCGGCTTGGCCCAGATATAAGTCTCAATCCAGCGCCAGCCGATATTCTGCAGCGCCAGGACGAGCTGATAGACATACGGGTGACGCTGGCCCTTCAGGGGACCTTCCTTCGCGACCCGATTCTTGATGTTGATGATCAGGCTTCCGGTCGGCTTGGTGGCATCAAACATCGCGCGGGCGAACGGTAGGAACCATTCCACATAGCGATCGGGATGAATGCGGCTGTAGCCCCGCGCGTCGGCGTAGGGCGGGGACGTGAAGAACAGGTCGATACTGCCGTTCGGCAGCTCCGACAGAAAGCCTTGCCCGTCGCCATGCAGAACGCCCTGTCGCAGGCCATCCTGCAAGACCGTGCCGGGCCGCCGGGGCTGATGCGCGCCCTCGATAGGGACGAGGGCCGGGCCTCGCGATTTGCGCATCTCAAATCCGCTCCGGTTGAAATTCGACACGGCGTACAAGGTTCTGGTGCATCGATCACAGCTTTTGCACCGATCGGGTGCTGGAGCGAGACGGGTCTTCCCGTGCGGCACGCCGTGGGGGTCGTCGCGGCGCAGGCGCAACGTCAAGCGCCGTTCATTCGGTCCGGTGAGACCTTTATCGATGATCGAAGAGAGTCCGGGAGCGAAGCGCGGTGGTCAGGCGACGAACGCCGGAAAGCGATCCGGATTGCCCCGCCCGTATCGCGTGCGGCGTCTGACGGCGCCCGGTGACCACCGCGACCTCAGACCCGACTCTTGCGCGGCCGCTCAGTCCTTGACCACCAGAGGCGCTGCCTGGGCAACCGGCACCGGGGGCGGCAGCGGGATCGGTCCGAGCCCGCACCGGGCCGCCGCATCCGGCGGGAGGAGCGGGTCGAGCAAGTTGCGGCGGGCTGCCAGCATCATGACCGACCGTTCGGCCGAGACCGACTCCGGCGCCGGCGCCGCGGCGAACAGATGCTCCAGGGCGAACCGGTAGCGCGCGAGCCGCAGACCGGCCTCGAACCGCACCCACGCGATCAGGCAGCGGTTCTCGGCGACGCGCTGCGCGGCCAGCCGCACGTCGGCATCGTCGAGGGTCCTGGCGAAGGGGAGGCTGCGCAGCCGCGCGGCATCCGCGTCGATGACGCGGGCCGCCAGCGCCACGAAGATCGGGATCAGCCTTGCATCGGCGGTGGCATCGTCGCCGAGCTGCCGATAGCGGGAGACGGGCGAGCGGGACGGTTCGGCCGTCAGAGTTTCGTAATAGGCGCCCACGTCCTCGAAGCGCCAGGTCGCCGGCAGCGCGTGGGCGCTGGCGAGGCCGAGAACCACGTCCTGAAAGGCCGTGAAGGTGCTGGCGGGCTGGACGAATCGCCAGGCGCGGTCGCGCAGGGCCTGCTCGTCGTCGGTGAGACCGGAATCAAGCAGCAGCCGGCCGCGATCGTGGCTGCTGAAGCTGCCCGTGGTGTCGATGAGACCGTTCCAGACCCCCGTGCGCGGCCGGCCGAAATCGCCGCTCTGGGTGCAGGCGGCCAGGAGCGCCAAAGCCGCGCCGAGGGGGGCGAGCCGCGCCGCCAGGCGCGCGGGCCGGGAGCGCCGGGCATCCGAAATGGACATGGGGGAACCGTCGATGGCGTTGCGCGACCGGCCGGACATGCGCTGTGATGCCTCAGGAGGCGAGACGCTCGTAGCGCACGCCCAGGAACAGCAGGATCTCGCCGCGCCGCTCGTCGGAACGCGGGATGCGGCACGTGCGCCGCGCCTCGGTTCCCGGGAACGGGATCAGAACGGCCGACGCGTCCGCGGCGATCTGGCGCGTCGAATCGGCGGCCTGCTGCGGCGGCGGGCTGTCGTCGGTCTCCCGCGGTTTGAAAAGGGTCATGGTCTCCGGCTCCTGTCGGCGGTCCGAGCATCCGGCCCGGGCCTCGGGAGGGCGTCGGCAAGGGCTACGGAGACTATCCAGCACGACGTGGTTAACGGAATCTTTCCCGTCGTCGCCAGCGAAAGCGGGTCTTGAGGCGTGTTGGCGCGGCAATTGCGTCGGTCTTCGCGCCCATGGCGGGCGTTTCCTCCCTTCGACTTGAGGCCCCGTCCGATCCCGGACGGGGCCTTTTTATTCAGGGCTCGCCGCCACCGCGCGGTGGGCGGTGCGACCCGCGCGCCACACCGCGGCGGAGCGTGGCCGTGACGGTCCGGCGCGGAACCCGGCGGGACCTCCGACGCTTGCCTACCGCCCGGCCGGACCGATATGCCGGACGCGAATGAAGGCGGAGCCGCCGCATCGGTTCTCCGCCCGATCGAGATTGAGGACACCGCTGAATGCGACTGGTTCCGGAACGATCCCTGCGCGCCTCCCGCCACCGCGGGCTGGCCATCGCGGCGCTGGCGCTGGTGGCGCTCACCGCCGGCCCTGCCTATGCCCAACGCGAGGACCAGGGCCTGCAGCTCGGCTGCGCGAACGACTATTTCCGCCTCTGCGCCGGCGTCGATCCGAACAGCCAGGACGCGGATCGCTGCATGATGCGCAACCGCAAGCGCCTGTCGCCGGAATGCCGCTCGGCGATCGGCGACTACGACAAGCGCACGGGCAGCAAGTCTCTGTCCGACGATTGAGCCGGCATCCGGTCGCGATGTCCGCCGTTGGCGAGGGGCGTTTGCAATGAGCCTGACCGTCGCGGTTCAGATGGACCCGATCCAGAATATCCGGATCGCGGGTGACACCACCTTCGCCCTGCTGCTGGAGGCCCAGCGGCGGGGGCATACGCTCGTGCACTACACGCCCGACCGGCTCTCGATGCAGGGTCGGCGCGTGACCGCCCGGGTCGAGCGCCTGACCGTGCAGGACGTCGAGGGCGCGCACTACACCCTGGCGCCGCCGGAGCGCATCGACCTCGCGGAGGCCGACGTGGTGCTGATGCGCCAGGATCCGCCCTTCGACATGGCCTACATCACGGCCACCCACATGCTGGAGCGGATCCATCCGGAGACGCTCGTGGTCAACGACCCCTTCGAGGTGCGCAACGCACCCGAGAAGCTCTTCGTCCTCGACTTCCCGGAGCTGATGCCGCCGACCCTGATCAGCCGCGACAGGGCGGAGATCGAGGCCTTCCGGCTGGAGCACGGCACGGTGGCGATGAAACCGCTCCACGGTCATGGCGGCGCGGCCGTGTTCAAGGTGACCGAGACGGATCCGAACTTCGGCTCGATGTTCGACCTGTTCGCCACGACCTTCCGGGAGGCCTGGGTGGTGCAGCGCTACCTCGACCGGGTGACGGAGGGGGACAAGCGCATCATCCTGATCGACGGTGTCGCCATGGGGGCGGTCAACCGCGTCCCGGCCGCCAACGACATCCGCTCCAACATGGTCCGCGGCGGCGCGGCCTCGGCGTCCGAACTGACCGAGCGTGAGCGCGAGATCTGCGCCACGATCGGTCCGGAACTCGCGCGCCGCGGCCTGATCCTGGTGGGAATCGACGTGATCGACGGGCATCTGACCGAGATCAACGTCACGTCTCCCACCGGCATCCGGGCGATCAAGCGGCTCGGCGGCCCGGACCTGTCGGTCGCCGTCTGGGATGCGATCGAGGCGCGGATCGCGGCGCGCAAGGGCGTGTAACGGCACCGGCTTCCGTCTCGATCCCATCGGCTCCCACCCGCGACGCGCCTGACGCCGCCCGGACCGCTCCGCGGCGCGGGCCGGGACGGGGGGTCCACGAAGGCTGCGACGCTCAGGTTTCCGCCCGCGGCGTCGCACTGAGTTCGGCCCAGTCGAACTCTTCCTCCAGCAGGAAATAGGCGTCGTCCCCGATCCGGCCTGTTTGGCGAAGGGACAGGACCGTGTCGCGGGCGGCCTCGACCGCCCGGCGCCGGGCGGCGTCCGCCGGCAGGCTCTCCGGTGCCCGGCCTTCCTCGTGCTCCTCGGCCTCGACCAGCGCCGCGCGGAACTCGGCCCGCAGCGCGTCGGTCGCCGGCGCGTCGTCCGAGTCCGTCAGGCTGTCGAGGGCGGCCTTGTAGGCCGCTGCCCGGGCGCGGCCGGTCTCGCGCCCCACCGGGTCGTCGTCCTCCAGCTTCAGACAGGCGAGCACCGGGCGCAGGGTCAGGCCCTGGACGATCAGCGTGGCCAGCACAGTGAAGAAGGCGGCGAACACCACGAGGTCCCGGTGGGGGAACGCGGCGGGCAGCGCCAGGGCGGCCGCCACCGTGACGATCCCGCGCATCCCCGCCCACGAGAGGGCGAGCCCGGGTCCGAGCCGCGCCGGTGCGCCCGCCTGCCGGAGGCCGAGGCCGCGGATCCCTGTGGTCGGCAGAACCCAGGCGATACGGGTCACCACCACGGTCGCGAAGGTCGCGCACGCGAGGATCAGGGCCTGCCACGCATCCGGGCCCGTCAGCCGGTCCCGGATCGGGTCGATCTGGATGCCGATCAGGACGAAGGCCAGGACGTTGAGCACGAACACCGCCGTGTCCCAGACCGCGTAGGAGATCACCCGAGCCCGGGGCGCCGTCACGCCCGGCGCCCGGCGGGCGACCGTCACCGCGAAGGTCACGATGGTCAGGACTCCCGAGAGTTCCAGCCGCTCCGCGGCGAGCCAGATTCCGAAGGCGCCGACGAACTGCATCACGATCGCGCTCGCCGGGTCCGTGACGCGCCGGGTCAGCGCGACGAAGAGCAGACCCAGGACGGGTCCGACGGCGAGGCTCGCCACGACGCCCAGCAGGAATGCCGGCGCCACCTCGGCGGGATGGAAGGTCCCGGCCATCGCGGCCGCCACGCCGAGCCGGTAGATCAGCAGCGAGGCCGCATCGTTGAGCAGGCTCTCGCCGCGCAGGATCGTGGCGAGCCGGTGGGGCATCGGCGCGTGCTTGAGCACCGCCAGCGCCGCCACCGCGTCCGGCGGCGCCACCACGGCACCGAGCACGATGCAGGCGGACAGCGGCATGTCCGGCACGATCAGCCGCGCCACGACTGCGACGGCGAGCGTGGTCACCGCCACCGCGCCGACCGCGAGCCCCAGCACCGCGCGCCAGCTCTCCTTCAGATCCCGCACGGAGGCATCGAATCCGGCATCGAGCAGGACCGGGGCGAGGAACAGCGCCAGCGCCAGCTCGGGATCGAGCCGCAGGTTGGGCACGCCGGGCACGAAGGCGAGGCCGACGCCCCCAAGGGCCAGGAAGGCCGGATAGGGGGCGCCCAGGCGGCGCGCCAGACCGGCCAGGAGGACGGCGCCGAACATGACGCCGACGACCCACTCGAAGATCAACATGCCTTTGAAAGAGGCGGGGTCCTGGGAGCGTTCCCTGTCGAGCCGTCGCAGGCCGGCGCGGACGGGCGCTCAGTACTGCACGGTGGCGCGCACGCCCAGGACCGCGGCGTTGCGCAGGCGGCGCCCGTCCGGCCCGGCGATGCCGCCGCCCGGACGGATGACGTATTGCGCGTCCGGTTGCACCGTGAAGCCCGGCACGACGACGGCCTGATAGGTCGCCTCGATCACCGCCTCGGCGCGGCGCCGGGGCATCGGCATCCCCGCGTAGAGGATCGTGTCCCGGTCGGCCCGCTGAGCATCGTCGCTGATGCGGGCGTAGGCAAAGCTCACCCCGACCGTGTCGTCGTCGCGCCCGTCGACCAGGCCCTTGTAGGCGAGCCCGGTATCCACATAGGCGTCGATGAGGCTGGAGCGGGTCGGCGACCACGCGGCGCGCACGAAGAAGCCCACGCCCTCGTCGTCCTTGCCGGTCTCCCGGTAGAGGGTCTGGTCGTAGATCGCGTAGAGGCCGGCATTGCCCCGCACCGGCCGGCCGATCCCGGAGGCGTTCGGGTCGGCGAGCGGCACGCCGGTAATGTCGAAGCGCAGGCTGTCGAACCGGCCGAAATGCTGCCAGCCGCCGAGGGTGATGTCGCCCGGCAGGCCCTTCGATCCGGGGGCGATGTTGTACGCGTAGGTCGCCTCGGCGATGACCAGGGCCGGGTCGCGGAGGCGGAAATTCGTCCCCGTCCGGTCGAGGCGCTGCGCCTCCGGATCCTGCCCAGGCCGGTTGGCGCCGGCGGGATCGCCGTCGTAGAGCCCGACCTGGAGGGAAAAGCCGTTGCCCGGCACGTACTTGGCCCGGATCGCAGGCGCCGCCAGGGGATAGGCCGGCCCGCCGCTCGGCAGGTCGAGCCCGGTGATGGCCGGCCAACCGAAGGTGGAGTTCACGAACAGGGTCGCGGTCTGGCTGACGAAGAACTCGGTGTCGGCGGCCTGCTGGCCGATCCGGAGTCCGAGCTGACCGTCCATCAGGCTCTGGTCGAGCCAGAGCACGTAGAGCCGGCTCGCGGGCAAAGCCTCGATGACGCTCGTGGTCAGGAGGTTGCCGACATTGTAGCGCGACAGGCCGGTCCCGTGGATGAAATAGGCGTTGGCGTGGACCGTCGCCCCCTGCCAGCCGACGAGCCGGTCGAGGTCGAGGTTGAGCCGCAGGTTGAGGCGATCCTCCGCGATCGCCCCCTGCCGGACGCCGCCGACCGGGTTGCCGAAGATGTCGGCGACGTAGGTCAGGCTGTACTCGATGCCGCGGGCCTTCAGCGCGGGGCGAAGCCCGAGGGGATCGCCCAGCGGGCCGAGGGAGGGCTCGATGGAGCGGACGTAGCCACCGGAGGCCTGGCTGGTCGATTCGGGCTGCGAGACCGAGATGCGCGGGTCCGCGCCGGCACCTTCGAAAACGGTCCGGGTCCGCTGCTGGGCCGCGGCGGGCACGGCGCACAGGCCGAGGCCGAACGCGATCCAGGGTGGCAGCTTGCAGATCATCGGCCGCGTCTGAGCGACAGTACGCCGGCAGCATAGCATGGCGCGGTGCCGGTACGCGTCCCGGCCTTTGCAGGATGCACAGGCTCGCCTAACCCTGGAACCGGTACACCACAGGACCGCCGATGCCCGAGACACCCGTCTTCACCACCGCCGCCGTCGCCGCACCCCACATCCTCGCCGCCCAGGCCGGTCAGACGGTGCTGGCCCAGGGCGGTAATGCCATCGAGGCGATGGTGGCGATGGCTGCCTCCATCGCGGTGGTCTACCCGCACATGAACGGGATCGGCGGCGACGGCTTCTGGCTGGTGCGCGAGCGCGGCGGCCGGGTGCGCGGCATCGAGGCCTGCGGCCCGGCCGGGCGCCTCGCCACGATCCAGCGCTACCGCGAGAAGGACTACGACGCGATTCCCGCGCGCGGGCCGGACGCGATGGTGACGGTGGCCGGCGCCATCGGTGGCTGGCGCCTCGCCCTGGAGCTGGCCCGGGCGCTCGGAGGCCGCCTGCCCCTGGAGACGCTGCTCGCCGACGCGATCGGGCAGGCGCGCAACGGCGTGGCGGTCTCACCCTCGGAGGCGCGCTACGTGCCCCAGGAACTCGACACGCTCCACGACGCCCCGAATTTTGCCGCGACGTTCCTGAAGGACGGCAAGCCCTATCCGGCCGGCGAGGTCCGGACACTGCCGCGGCTCGCCGCCACCCTGGAGCAGCTCGCCCATGCGGGCCTCGGCGACTTCTACCGCGGCGATATCGGCCGGGAGATCGCCGCCGATCTGGAGCGGCTCGGCGCGCCGGTGACGCGGGCCGATCTTGAGACCTTCGCGGCGGTGGAGCGGGCGCCGCTTTCGATCCGGCGGCGCGACGCGACGCTGTACAATTTCCCACCCCCGACCCAAGGGCTCGCCGCGCTCCTGATCCTCGGCGTCTTCGACCGGCTCGCCATCGCCGAGCCGGAGAGCACGGCCCACTATCACGGCCTGATCGAGGCGACGAAGCGGGCCTTCGCGATCCGCGACCGGGTGGTGACCGATTTCAGCCGCCTGCGGCACGATCCCGCCGCCTTCCTGACGCCGGAGCACCTCGCCCGGGAGGCGGCCCTGATCGATATGCGCCGCGCCGCCCGGGTGCCCCTGCCCGATCCGGGCCACGGCGACACGGTCTGGATGGGGGCGATCGACAAGGACGGGCTCGCCGTCTCCTACATCCAGTCGGTGTACTGGGAGTACGGCTCGGGCGCGGTCCTGCCGGCCACCGGGATCTGCTGGCAGAACCGGGGCATGTCGTTCTCTCTGGACCCAAAGGCCGTGAATCCGCTGGAGCCGGGCCGGCGCCCGTTCCACACCCTGATCCCGGCGCTCGCCGCCTTCGACGACGGTCGGGTGATGAGCTACGGCAGCATGGGCGGCGACGGGCAGCCGCAATTCCAGGCCCAGATCTTCAGCCGCTACGCCGATTACGGGATGTCGGTGGCGGATGCCGTTGATGCCCCGCGCCTGCTCTACGGACGAACCTGGGGTGCGCCCTCCCTCAGCGTGAAGGTCGAGGACCGGTTCGATCCGGCCTGCATCGCGGCCCTCGACCGCCTCGGCCACGAGATCGAGGAGCTGGGCGGCCCCTACATCGACTCGCTGGGCCATGCCGGCATGCTGGTTCGCCACGCGCGCAACGGACGCATCGAGGCGACCCACGATCCGCGCTCGGACGGCGGCGCGCTGGGCCTCTGAACCGGCATCCGCCGCCATCGCCGGCATACCGTCACCGCTGCGTGCGATGACGGTATGCCGGACCTCAGCCCGCCTGCACGAGCCAGCAGGCGGCGCGCAGTCGCACCGAACCGTCCTGGGCGTGCCGGCGCAGGGCCTCGCTGACCGCCGCCTCCGCCCGCGACCGCAGGTCCGGCGCGGCCTCGCGGACGAGGTGGGAACTGGGGCCGAGGTTCAGGGAAACATGGGTCGCCGCCGCGATGGCCGCCGCATCGGTCTCGCCCTGTCCGAGCACGATATCTCGGTCCACCGCATCGCAGGTGACGTCCGCGAAGCCGGCGCCGCGCAGCAGTGCGACCATGGGGCCGGCGTCGGCGAAGCGGAACGGACCCGGCGTGTCCGGCTGCGGCGGCGGCGGGATTTCGGCCAGGAGCGGCAGCACCGCCTCGCGCGGCACGCTCACCCACAGGTTCTCCGGCAGAGTCCGCCAGCACAGGAAGGTCAGCCGGCCCCCCGGCGTCAGCATCCGGCGCACGTTGGCGAAGGCGCGGGCCGAATCCGGGAAGAACATCACGCCGAATCGCGAGAGCACCTGATCGAAACGGCCGAGATCGGCCGTCTCGACGTCGGCCTCGATGAACTGGACCGGGGCGGCGCCGGGCGCCTCCGCCGCCGCGCGGTCCCGCCCGACGGCCAGCAGGGGGGCTGAGATGTCGGCGCCGGTCACGCGGCCGCCGGCCCCGACCCGGCG
>NZ_JBFUGA010000117.1:0-17533 GCF_056403155.1 Methylobacterium sp. P3_A11 | reverse complement strand
GCGCACCGCTACTACGGCGGCGGGTGTGGCGCCTACAGCTACTACGACGCGAATTACGGCGGCTGTGTGCCCTACTGAGCGGTCGCGCCAGCGTCCTACGGGTGTGGCCACCCTGGCGTGACCCAATGCAGCCTCTGTCCCCGGCGGCCTCATCCAACCGGCCAACGGAGACACCGGGCCGTGGCGAGAAGCGGTGCCGGAGGAAGTCTGGCCTGTGCTGCGCGTCTGCGCTCAGTAGAGCCAGCGAAAGCCCCGCCTTATCCGTTCGCGCCCCATCTTGCCGCCCTGGAGATGATTTCGAAACAGCCTGTCCATGGCATGCACCGCCAGGCCATACTCACCCCTGCAGTTCTCTGCCCGCTCCTTGGGCAGGTCGCCGCGCTCCACAAGGTAGCCGAAGGCGCGCCGGTCCGAGCCGTATGCGAGGCAAAGCAGGTTGTAGAGGCGCTGGTAAAACAGCCCGTGATCATCGGCGTAGGTGGCTTTCTCCTGCTTGTCCTCCGCGCCGTAGCTGATGAACAGGATGGAGCTGCCCGCGATGATCTGTCGGGCCTGGGCCGGCTTCAGGCGGAGCAGGACGAGCGCGGCGAACTGGTCGGCGGCGTCTTCCTCGCGGCCGAGCACAGGTACGTCCAGCAGGTCGAACAGGGCATGCCCGGTCTCGTGCAGGAAGACCTGCGCGACTGGGCCGGAAACGGCATCGTGAAGCGACAGGCTGCCGAGGGACGGGGCCCTGCGTGCTCGATCGCGCACATCCTGGATGTATTCGTAGCAGACCGTGACCGAGCGGGTCTTGGGCTCGTACCAAGCGTTGCTCTCGCCGTCGCACTCGGACAGGCGCAAGGTCATGGCCCGCGGCAGCCGGACCATACCGACGATCTCGCGCAAGCCCTCAAGGACGCGGCGTGCGCGCATCTCCCGGTATATCTCCTGTGCCTGCGCGGCCTTCGGAACCTGGTAGACGGTCCGGATCGGGCTGCCCGTATCGGCCCGGGAGGCGCTGATCATCAGGGTGAAGGCTAACCCGGCGAGGGCAAGCGGCCGTGGCATCGTCCCGCCTCCAGGGCTTCGGGGCGTCGGCAACATTGGACAGCGCGGCCAACCCTGGCGGGACCCGCGCCCCTGCTTTCGGTCACCGTCTACGTCGCCTCACCCGCCCTAGAGGCGGGTGAGGCGAATGCTCACTCAGCCCTCGTCGTCGTCGTCATCGTCCATGAGCTCCTTGCGGCGATTCTCTGCGGCGTCCCGCAATCCCCCGATGACCCGGGTGACGACCACGCGCATCCGGCTCTTCTGATCTGGAGAGAGGGTCTGGTAGAGCGGCTGCCAGGCATCCGCGAGCTTCTTGAGCCCGTTGGCGCGCTCGTCCATGATCTCGGCCCGCTCGCGCATAAGSCGGAGCGGGTCGGGGTCGGCGCGCTGGGCAGCGGCSCGTCCCTGCAGGTTGGACAGCCGGGTGTAGCGCGCATCGGCGCGCGTGCGGATGGCCTCCTCGATGGCCGGCCAGTACTTCTGCTGGTCGGGCGTGAGYTGGAGGGCGGCCTTCACCACCCCGATCCGGGCATCGGTCAGGGCCTTGAAGTCCGTCTGGGTCAGCTTTCCAGTCTCASCGAGYGCGCCGGTGCGGGACACGTCCTCCGCCAAGGCCAACGGGCCTCCGGCGAGCACGAAGACGGCAGCCATGGGAATCAAGCGCTTCTGCATATCGGCCTCCTATCCGGGTAGAGCGTCCGGGCGACAGCCCGGGCCAAGGTGTCCGTCATCGGTCTGTTCCGAGGAGACGGAGCGGATGTCAGTACGCGTGACGCCGGCTGACGCGCCGGGCCGTCCTGCGAGCCGACCGGTGTGCCATCCCGACCGCCGTCACGGTCTTGATGACCAGCCGATCGGACACCGCGGTCGCCTGGACCGCGGGTCGGAGATAGCTCAAGGGGGCGGCCCGAGCGGCGCCCAGCGGGACCAAAGTCAACGCGGCGAGGACGAAGAGTCCGGACACATGACGGCACAGCATGGTCATCTCCCTCGGTTCAGCCCCGTATCGCCCCCGGTGCGCCTCGGTCGTGATCGGACTCCGGCGAGTCATGGCGCGGGAGAGGCGAGATTATCCGTCCGCGGCACAAGGTCTGCCGCGCCGCGGGCGTGACGAGAGCGAAGCTTCATCTGCCCCGGGACCGCAGCCGTTCTGGAGGTAGATCACTGTTCCGGACGGCCTGCTTGATCAACAGGGTCTTTACTACGGGAATTTGCGGCTGCGGGCATGAGCCTCGGACGCGTCGCAAACTCGGAGCCGAGACACAGAAAGACCGCTGCCGCCGCGCTCTCTTTTTTGGTTCGACGGGGGTCCGAAGCAGTTGACGAGCAGCTGGTTGTGCTCACAGGCCGTCGGGGCGCGCGAGAACCCTACCAGCGTGCAGAGCCGTTGCCATCGCCGCGGCACTCAACCTCTACCGACTCGCCGTGCGGTTCGCCGAACGCTCAGTTGGCACGACGCGCACCTCACGCTCTGCCGCTCTCGCTGCATGACTGCGATTTCGCTAACAGTGTTCCGCCCGTTATGCGAATGGCTCCGGATCGAAGCGGTCGCATGAATGTCAGCACGGGAGGAGCGTCCGACGGTCCCGGAATGACCGGGAAGGGCGCGAAACCCACGGTCCGGTTCTACGTGCGACGGCATTCCGATCTGACGTAGTCTGGCCGAAAGCGGCCCGTCTGCATCGGATAAGGTCAGTTGTGAAAGGGGACAGGCTCCTGCCGCCGCTTGGCAGCCGCCCGGGATGTCATCGACGAGGCATCACTTACGAGATCATATCAGACCTTTGAAAACCTTGCGGCTGCGCCGATGAGCTCATCTCCTGTCCTCGCCGTTCCGTCGGGGACGATGGCGGCGTCAATCGACATAGACACCCGCCCCCACGAGTGCGTCGACGCCGTCGACGCGCGTCGCGCAGATGTAGCTCCACTTCACGTGGGCATGGGACTGTCCGGGCTTGGGGAACATGTAACCGACCCAGCCGGAGCCAAACGTCTTGACGACTTGGATGAAGTCTCTGTGGAACCGCTTTCCGTCAGCATCGCGGTCGTCGAGGAAGTCCCGTTCTTCGCGGTCCAGGCGAGCGGCGTTGAACAGCACGATGCCGTTCATGTCGACCACGAACAGGTAGACATCCGCGTATCGCCAAGAGCTGCCTTTCGTCCTGAAGTCCGCAAAGGCTTCGCTGCCCCGTTCCACTAGAACGTCGGAGGCCTTGTTGACCAGGGACTCGACCTCCGCCGCTTGATGTGAAATTGAGAATTTCCCTCGCCCGAGAACAGGAGATGGGGCGACCAGGATCAGCAACATCAGACATGCCGCCAACGTCTTGAACATGTTGCCGCCTCCCGTCGCGTCATTTCGATGAGGCACGATGCGAGTTCAGTTCCGGCGTGGCTCGAACCAGTCCCGCGTGACATCTGGACCCGACCGGTGCGTGCGTCACCCAGGAGGCTCGCCGGAAGCACGCCCGTTCCGGAACGGCCCGGCAATCCGCCCCATTGGGGTCTAAGAAGTCCTGCTGCGAGCCTTGACGCTTATTAGCGTGTTCGACCGGCGGCAGAGGCCACGTTCGTGCGCCGCCTCGCCTGATAGAGACCTGCCGATTTCCGAACGGCGCCTCAAGCGGAGGATAGGGCGCCGCGCCTAGGCAATACGCCTGACTTCATCAGGCATAGAACCACGCGTCGGTCAGCCCGCGTACAGGCAGGACCGGGGTGCGCCGAACCCTACAGGCGCGACCTATTCCGGCAGTCGAAATCGCGCTGAAGCGGGTCCCTCATAGAGGTGGCCGTCAGGGCCGAATGCACCGGCGAATGCCTGTCCTCCTGTCGTTTCCGCGCAGACGAGATCATGATTTGAAATCTCCGTCACCGTGCATCCCGACGTTGCCGCCAGCGCGCCCGGGATGAGCCGAAAGTCCCCGCGCTCGGGTGCCGTGAAGCCCGGATTGCCGGTACGCCCGTGGGACTCGATCCCGTGCTCGCGCTGGAGCGCGATCGGAAAGCCGTTGCTGCTGACATCGTAATCGAAGACGCTCGCGAGCGCCGGGAGATCGCGTCCGGACTCGTCGACGGGCAGCCACCGGAAGCAGTCGAAGAACGGCAGCGTTCCGGCTTCGCCGAGATAGCGGGCGAGGCCGTCCCCACCGACGACGCCGCGTCCGCAGGTGCTCACATCGAACGTCTCGGGTCTCGGCCGGCACACTTCCTTATCGTAGCCGGGCACGCCGTCCTCGCAGAACAGCAGGGCGTTGTTCCAATGCCTGACATTGGCGGCCGCGCCGATCCCGGTCACGGGCGAGCGCAGGTACCAGCTGTTGTTGAACAGGTAGATCGCGCCGCGCTCCGCATAGCGGTAGGTCCCGGGCTCCGCATCCCGCGGCGGGAGCGCGAGCTTGACGACGCGGCCCTGGAGGCTTGCCTCACAGGTCTGGTCGAGGGGATCCATCCAGGAGACGGCACCGCCCGGACCGATGCTCTCGACGCCCACCGGAAGCCAGCGGGCGCGCGGGAAGTCGTACCGGCGGTCCAGCTTCGGATCGAACGCCCCCCCGGCGGCCGGTTTGTCGACGGGATGGCGTGTGCAGGGCGGCGGGAACGGTGAACGATCCGGCAAGGCGGTCGCGGGGACGTCGTCGAACCAGCCGCGATTGCCATAGATGTAGATGGGGCCGCCGCCCATCTCGTCGAACGAGAACCACGCGTGGGCATTGACGATCCGGTTGCGGTAGATCCGAACGTCCGTCGCCCAAGTCTCCAGTTCGACGGGGTTGTCGCGCACGTAAGCGAACAGGTTGTCGTAGATCCAGATGTCCTGATTGAACGGGCAGGTCTCCGGTGAGAGATCCGCAGCCTTGCGGTCATCGCAGGCGGCCGCCTTCAGCCGCACGCCATTGTAGGCCGAAACGACACTGTTGCGGCGAAAGATGATCGGCCCCCGCACATCGGTTGCGCCGAGGAGCGCGCCGTTGAAGTGATCATAGGCGCCGTGGTGGCTCACGCCCCAAGGAATGCTCCGCCAGAGCAGCCCCGGGCAGCCGAGCGGGCTGACGCGGCCGTCGGCGCAGCGGAACGGCCCCTCGCGCGTCAGGGCCGCGGCGTCGAAGCCGCTCGCGTCCTGCACCCATGTCACGTCCTCGACCACGAGAGAATCGGCAGGGTGCTCCGGGCTGCCGCGTGCCGCCAGACCGTAGCTGCTTCCGATCACGAGCGAGCGACGCAGCGTGACGCGGCGGCTGCCAATCGCGCGGACCGCCGCGAGCCAGCATCCGTCAAAGGTCAGATCCTCGATCGTGACGCCGTCAGCCCGCTCGATATCGAGGCAGGCTGCCTCTGCCAGCCGCCCCGCACGACCGATCGGTATGGCGAGCCGCGAGCGGCGGCTGCGCTCGCGCTCGTCGGTCGCGGTCGGCGTGGTCAGAGCGCCGAGCAGATCCGGAGCCCGGGGGGCCGCAAGGGCCATCGCGAGGCCGCCGCAGGCCTGCTCGACGTCGTCCTCGGGCATCGGGCAGCCGCGTATCTCCGCGACCGTGCGTCCGACCAGCCGGGTGCGCTGACCGAGCCCCTTAACCAGGATCGGCAGCGCGTCTCGCTGTCCAAGGCCGGACAACACGATCCGCTCTCGGTAGAGCGCCGCAACGGCCGGATCCGGATTGTCGGCGAGGAGTTGGACGACGTCGCCCGGGCTTAGTCCCCGCATCGCCGCAGTCGAGAAGGCTTGCGTCTGCGGGGCGACCATCCGGCCGTCCGCACCGTATCCCGGTCCCGACCCCGCCGGCGTAACGTAGATTGTCCGTGCTACGGCACCCTGCGCCCCCAGGCAGAGCAGCGCCGCCGCGAGCACGCGCCACGCGCAGCGGCTGCCTGGGGACGAGTGGAGCCGGGCCGTCGGGAGGCCGATCGCGGCATTCGCTCCATCAACGAAAGCCATCGTCGGCGCCTCGACCATGCCGGTGCGGACAGGAAATGCGATCAACAGGCCCGGGACCCGCGCGATCCCGACACCGGAACATCGGGCAGGTCACTCAGCCGGGACGTGCTCGACCTCGATCTCCGCCGGGGCGGCGCGCTTGGCAGCCTCGTAGGCATCCCGATACCCGCGCGCGACGGCACGGACGCCGCGTCCGATATCGGCGTAAGCCTCGTCGGGCAGGTTGGCGAGGGACACCCGCAGGGACCAGTCGGGGGCTTCGAAGCCGCCGCCGTTGAGCAGCACGATGCCGTGGACCTCGGCAAGCCGGAAGGCGAGGTCGAGGGGATGGACGTTGCGCTTCAGGTAGGCCACAGCCTCTTCGCCGATGTTCTTGCGAGCCCAGAACTCGAAATCGATCAGCCCATAATAGGCATCGTAATTCGGGTTGGGCGTGAGCTGAAGGCCGAGTCCCTCGATCATCGACCAAGCGCGCCGGTTGACGATCTCCATGCATGCGTCCTGATAGATCTTGTTCTCGTCCATCAGCTCGGCGAGCGAGAACAGGCTCATCATCACTTGCTGCGGCAGGGACAGGCCGGCGGTGTGGTTGAGCGCGATGTCACGACTGTCGGCGACGATGCGGTCGATGAACTTGAGCTTGCGGGGCTCCAGTGTCAGCGGCCCGTAGCGCTTGTCGAGATCGGCGGTGACCTCGGGCGGCAGCTTCGCGATGGCCCTGTCGAAGATATTATCCTCATGGATCGCGATCGCGCCGAGCCGCCAGCCGGTGCAGCCGAAGTACTTGGAGAAAGAGTAGACGCCGATGGTGTTGTGCGGCAGCTCTGCCATGAGCGATCGGAAATCATGTACGAACGTGCCGTAGACGTCATCGGTCAGGATCATCAGATCGGGTCGCTTGTCCCTGACCAATGCGGTGATTTTGGCGATCGTCTCGGGGCTCAGGGCCATCCCGGTCGGGTTGCCGGGGTTGACCACGAAGAAGGCCTTGACCTTGGGATCGAGGAGCTTGTCGATCTCGGCGTCCGTGTACTGAAATTTGTTCTCCTGCGGCGCCTTGATGTGGACAACGTCGAGGGCGTAGTCCTCGAGATGCGTCATCTCGAGATAAGGCGTGAAGATCGGCGTGCCGAGGGCGATCGTGTCGCCCGGCATCAGAAGCCGGTTGGCCTTGAGCGACTTGAACAGGTAGCACATCGCCGCCGTTCCGCCTTCGACCGCGTAGAGATCGAACCGGCCCGGCGGCTTACGCGACCCGCACATTGCCCACATCAGGTATTCGTGCACGATGCGCTCGTTGTGCACGAGCATCCGATCGGGAACAGGGTAGTTGTCTCCGACGATCGAGTCGACGAGTTCGTGCACGAAGGCGTCCGGCTCGAAGGCGAACGTTGTCGTCGCGTAGGGAACGAGGGCGGTCAGGAAGTCGGCGCCCGGTTGATCGGCGTGCTGATGCAGCCACGCGTCCAGGCGTTCGGCACTGCCGGTTGCCTGCGGCATGCCGCCGAGCCCGGCGGGGTGGCTCATCACGCGCCGGCTTTCGGTCATCGCGAATTGGCCGAGGAGGAAAAAGGCGTCGCGTGGCGTCGTGGCGACCCAGTTCGGGTTACCTCGTCCCGCATTGAGAAAGGCCGATTGTGTTCGGCGAGACGTGTCCTTTGCCAGTTTGATCAGCTCGTCCTTGATCTCGAAGGGGCTAAGCGACTCGAAGTCCTGTAGATCGAATGATCCTGTCATGACAATACTCCGGCGCTTCGGGGGGTCTCAAGAAAAGATGAGCACGATTACCATTCCGTAGATGGTAAGTACGGTGTTGCCGATGGCGTAGGGCATGCCGTAGCCAAGAGCTGGGATCTTGCTCTTGGCGGCTTCCTGGACCATGCCGAGGGCCGCGGTGGTGGTCCGTACGCCCGCGCAGGCACCGAACAGGATGGCAGGGTGGAACTTGAAGATGTACCGGCCGATGTAGACCGACAGGACCATCGGGATAGCGGTCGCCAGTGCGCCCCAGAGAAGAAGACTCAGGCCCACAGCCTGGACACCCGCCACGAAGCCCGGACCGGCGCTGATGCCGACGACGGCGATGAACACGTTGAGGCCCAGCGTGTTCAGTAGCCACAGGGCCGGCCCCGGGATGCGCCCGAAGATCGGACGGACCGTCCGCAGCCAACCGAGCACCAAGCCGGCCAGCAAGGCGCCGCCGGAGGTCGACAGGCTGATCGGGATGCCGCCGATCTTGTAGCTCAGCGCGCCGACGAGCCCCCCCGAGGACGATGCCCATGGCAAGAAAAGCGATATCGGTCGTCTCAACCGTCCTGTCCGGGTAGCCGAGGTGCCCGATCGCCGCTTCGACGTGCCGGTGGCCTCCGGCAAGCGTCAGGATGTCGCCGCGCAGGATCTCGGTCCGGGGCAACACCGGGAGTTCGACCATGTTTCGCATGATCTTGCGAAGATAGACGCCGCGCGCCCAATCGTGGGTCGCCAGCTCCTCGAGATTCTTGCCGGCGATGGCTCGATTCGTTACGAGAACGTCGACAACTTCTGCCGGAACGTTGAGGAGCTCCCGGTCCTGGACCTCCTCCAGCATGGGATTGAGGGTATCGACGAGGCGCTCGCGATGACCGGAGACCGCGACGACGTCGTCCGGCCGCAGCATGGTCTCGCCATCGGCCTCGATGATCTGATCGCCGCGCCGAACGCGCTCAACGAAGACGCGCATCCCCGGCCATATGTCCCGCACCGGACGGCCGACGATACTGTCGTCGTCGGGTACCCGGTACGCCCGTAACTCGATGTGGCGGATCGCCGAGATGAGGCCTCCCTCGCTCACTTGGCCGCCCATCGTCTGCTCGTAGTCTTTGCAGGCCTTCTCCAGATCGACGCCGATCAGCTTCGGTCCGAGCTGCGCTAGTATGATCGCTGACCCAATCGTGCCGAAAATATAGGTGACTGCGTAACCGATCGGGATCTGATCGAGATAGGTCTTGGCTTGGTCGGCCGGCATGTCGAGCCGCGAGATCTGGTCGGATGCGACACCAATCGAGGCGGAGATGGTCTGCGAGCCGGCGTACAACCCCGCGGCGTATCCGAGATCGAGGCCAGCGAGCTTCGCGCAGAGCACGGGCGAGAGCAGGCAGAGGACCAGGACAACGAGCGAGAAGCCGATCTGCCGCGGACCCTCTTTGGTCAGGCCGCTCACGAATTGCGGTCCGACCCCGTATCCGACGGCGAAGATGAACAGGATGAAGAAGGTCGATTTGACGTTGGGTGAGATGGCGATCCCCAGCTGACCGATGGCGACCGCGGCGAGCAGGGTCGCGGTGACGTTCCCGAGGCTGAAGCCCGCGATTTTTCGAGGGCCGATTGCAAATCCGATCGCAAGGGACAGGAAAATCGCCAGCTCGGGATAGGTCTGAAAGGTCCTGACGAGCCAATCGGCCATAGGATGTTTCCCTATCCGGTCGCTCGTCCTTGAATCGGCGATTCCAGACGAACGGACGACAGTTTCCAATCCTGCCGCACTACCCGCCAGACCCCGCCGAGGCGTGAACCTGATTGGAAGCTGCGACCATCAGAAGCTATAATGGGATGAATACACGCCGCTTGATCGTTTGGGACAGATGACTATCTCGTTGGAAAAATGTCTTAATCTGTCATCCGGCAATCTAGTTCAAAATGAAGGCGACTGCAATTTAGATTGTCACTGCAATGCGGCGTGGCGTCTGGCGGGACCATTCCGGCGACCCCGCATCGAGCCGCATCTCGGATCCGAACCGTCGCACCACAACCCGAGCAGATCTAACCACCCACAGAGTCTTCTTCCACCGGGTGCGCATCATGGACATAGCACAGCGCCTTCAGGCGAGGGTGGTTTCTGGGCTTAGAGGACCGGGACAGGACGGCGCCATGGTCAACCGCGTCGGTCGTCGGGCGATCCCCAGGGTCCTACTGACGGCCCTCCTCCTTTTATTGGTTGCTCCCGTCCATGCCACGCCTGCGCGGCACGGCCGCGGCGGCGTCGTCGTGACCTACGTGCAGCCTACCGACCCCGCGCATCGCGAGATCTACCGGAGACTGCGGCGGCAGCGCGTGTTGGAGCGACTCGGCGCGGTCGTTCGTCTGGTCCGGCTCCCCGGTCGTTTGACGCTCCGGGTGAAGGGGTGCGGCGGCGAGGCGAACGCCTGGTACGATCCCGAAAGCCGCGCCGTCACGATGTGCTACGAGTTGGTCGCGGGCATCGTCGCTCTCGCGCCGCGCGAGGCCTCTGCGGCCGGCGTCACCCAGGAGCAGGCGATCCGCGGGCCGGTGGCCCAGATCCTCGTCCACGAGACCGGACATGCCCTGTTCCACCTGCTGCGCGTCCCGATCTTCGGGCGCGAGGAGGATGCAGCCGATCAACTCGCAGCCCTCCTCCTGCTCCACCTCGCCCCTGCGCAGGCGCGGGATCTCATCGGCGGGAGCGGGTACTTCTTCGTGACGCTGGGGCGGCAGGAAGCGATCGACAGAAGCAGTTTCGCCAACGTGCACGGCCTGTCGTGGCAGAGATTCTACAGCCTCGTCTGCCTCGCCTACGGCTCCGATCCCCGCCGCTACCCCGACATCGTTGCAAAGGGCTATCTGCCGAGCGAGCGGGCCGCGACGTGCGGAGAGGAGTATAAGCAGGTCGCTTACGCCTTCGAGAGGCTGATCGGCCCGCACCTACGGGTCCGCCTGCATCGCGGCGCGCGCCTGCGGCGCGCGTGGCAGTCGCGTGCCCCGTAGACCGGCCGCCGCTGTCGTCGGGCGATAACCGGCGGTGTATACGCCGCGAACTGGTCATCAGTGGCTCATCAGGCAGCAGACCGACGAACGTTTCAAGAAGTCGCGCGTGACGCCGCCGAACAACCATTCCCGCAATCGGGACCGGCCATATCCGCCCATAACCACAAGATCCGCATCCGCTTGGTCTACGAAGCGCAGGATTTCATCCGCGACATTCCGAGCGGTCGCATCCAACAGGTGCTGGCTGACCTATGCGCCGTGACGGGTCAGAAACTCCGCGACGCGGCCGACACCATCGGATCGGGATTCCTCGCCCGCACTGACGACGGAGACGTGCTTCGCGCGACGGAGGAAAGGCAGCGCAGCCGAGACCGCGCGACGTGCCTCCGGCGCATCTTTCCAAGCGACGACGATCCGTTCGGCCCTGAGGTCATCCGAGCCGGGTGGAGTCATCAGGACCGGACGCCCGACTTCCATCAGGACCGCGCCGGGCAGGGCGCTCATCTCGCCGATGCCTTCATCACTCTCGCGCCCGACGACAACGACGTCCGCAGCCAGCGCCTACCGCACCAGAAAGTCTGCCGCGTTGGCCTCCGCTTGTAACCAGCTGGTCGGGACATCCGCGCCGGAATTCTGCTCGAAAAGATCCCGGCATCGCTCCAAATCCCTCGCGAGCTTGGCTTGCTCCTCGTTATAGTCCGCCTGAATCTCAGCCAGGTCGTGGCCGGGGCCAGGATTTGGAATCTTGCGCGCAGCGACACCGGTCAGCATGGCCTCGAAGCGCTTCGCGAGATGCGCCGAAAGGTGGACGCGGGTAGCGGCTGCCGCGCCAAGGTCAAGTGAAACCAGGATGTTGGCGATGGTCATCTCAACAACTCTCGTCAAGCCGTTAAAAAAGGTCGGGCAGTCAGCTTTGCCGGCGGCGCCGCAGTCGGCGTGCGCCCAGGTTGCGGTCCTGGAAAAACCATGGCGCTCAGCTGAAGAGCCTTTCTCAAGGCCCGATCACGGGAGCTTGCCGGATATCTTCGCCTGTGCCGCTGACGATCAGGTCATTGTTGAACTGATGCAGCTTTGGGACCGGGATGCCGATCTCCCCGCCACCGAGCCATCGTCGGCGGGCGACCACGCCGATCAGCGTATGGCCGTCCTGCGAGACCCTGACATCCTGCACGCGCCCCACGACGAGTTTGTGATCGGCGTGGAGCCACCGTCCCCGGAGGGTCGGGATCAGCGACGCCGCGGCCATCTGCATGTGCGAATCCGCCTGCATCGCGATCAGCGGGCGGGCTTCCTGCGCGCGCGCGGCGCCGGCGAACAGGATGAGGGCGCAGACCAAGATGCGAGCGGGTTGGCGCATCCCTTGTCCCTCCTCTAACCCGCCTGAGGCTTGTCACTGTCGACGGGGCTGTTCGTCTCCGATCGCTTCTCCTTCCRCCATGTGCTGGGCGCCATGCCCGACCAGCGCCGAAAGGCATGCGTGAAGGCGGCAAGCTCGGAGAAGTTCAGGGCCGCCGAAATCTGCGTCAGGTTCATGCTCGTGTCGGCCAAAAGCTGCTTGGCCACCGCGAAATGGACCTCGTTGGTGAGCTGCCTGAAGCTCGTGCCCTCGGCCCTCAGGCGGCGGCTCAGGGTGCGGCGGTTCACCAGCCGCAGGCGCGCTATCTGCTCCGCCTTGCAGCGCTGCTTAATCACCGTAGCATGGAGATAGTGGCGGAGCTCGTCGGTGAGCTTGGCGGGCTGGGCGACCTCGATCCGGCGGATCCGCTCCTCCACCCGTCGGCGAACGGCCGGGTCCGCGCCGGCGATCGTCTGCTGCACGAGGGGCGCCGGAAAAATCAGGGCGGTCATTTCCTGATCGAACCGGACGGGCGCGCGGAAGAACGCACCGTATGGCGTGCTGTCATCCGGCGCGGAGCGCGGCAGCAGCACCTCCAGCGGCGCCCATCGGGGCCCGCAGAGCGCCCGCAGAACGTTGGTCACCTTGGCCAGGGCCCGCTCGGAACGGAGGGCGGCTCCGGCAACCTCGAGCTCATACGGGGTGTAGCTGAATACGGCGATCTCGTCGAAGACGCCCAGCCCGACCGCGCCGCCCCGGTCCTGTACGCACAGATGAGCCTTGAGGGCCTGCAGAGCGTCCCCGACCGTGTCGCAGTTGCACAGCATCGAGCCGCGGAGCCACCGCGAGGCCAGCGTGACGCGCTCCCCGATGAGGAGTCCGAGTTGCCGGCAATCGGCTGCCAGAGCGATGAGGCGGCCGACTGCGGTGAACGGGACGAGCTTCGTGCGGCTATCGATTATCTGCGGATCGAGGCCGGCTTCGGCGATGAGGCTGCCGAAGCCGGCGCCGAGTTCGGCGAGATCGACCTGGATCGCCCTGACGTCGTCGACTGGGACAAACCTCGTCAAGGGCGCTTTCTCGGTTGCGTGGACGCGCTCGGCCAAGGCTGCCTCCGTCAAGCAGAAGCCGCTGCGCAACGTGGCGGACAGGGACATAGTCGCAGCCTCCGACACCAGTTAATCTGAACCATAAATTATTGCTTGATCGGACGGGACACCGGAACAGCTCCGAACCTAGTAAGAGTCTCCCTGACCTTTTTCGGGGCCGAGCGAGGATTTCTCCGAGGAACCTTGCCGGCCGATCCATCAGAGTTAGCTCGGTCCCGATGCAGAGAACTCCGATACTGGGACGAAAAAGGATTCACGGCAAAGTCCGACTGCGACGCGCAGCCGGGACTGCGCCTTCACGGGAGTGAACACGCCTTTGCAGGCCGCGTCCCGCCGCCAGCCGGCCTGAGTGCGTCGCGTCCACGATCGAGATCCTCTATCGCCGCAACACCGTGCAGACGGCGAACGGTGGCTCCCGCCGCCGGATCAGTACTGCTCCGGCACGAACCGCTGGTCGCGCAGCATGTCATCGTAAGCGTTCTTCTTGCAGCGCTTGGGCAGCGCAACCGGCTCCGGCTTGAGCTCCCGGTAGGGGATCAGATGCAGCAGGTGCGCGATGCAGTTCAGCCGCGCCCTGCGCTTGTCGTCGGAGCGCACCACATACCACGGGAGATCGTCGGAATCGGTTGCCGCAAGCATTGCGTCGCGAGCGCGGGAATAATCATACCAGAGCCGATAAGATTCCAGGTCCATCGGGCTCAGCTTCCACTGCCGGAGCGGATCACTGATGCGGGCCTCGAAGCGGATCCTCTGTTCCTGGCGGCCGACCTCCAGCCAGAACTTGATGAGCTGGATCCCGCTCCCGGCGATGAACTGCTCGATTTGCGGACAGAGGGTCAGGAAGCGGCGCTGCTCGGCCTCGCCGGCAAACCCCATGACGGCCTCGACACCCGCACGATTGTACCAGCTGCGGTCGAAGATCACGATCTCGCCCGCAGCCGGAAAGTGCGCGATGTAGCGCTGAAGGAAAAGCTGGCTCTTCTCGCGATCGGACGGCGCCGGCAGGGCGACGACGCGGAACACGCGCGGGCTGACCCGCTCGGTGATCGCCTTGATGGTGCCGCCCTTGCCAGCCGCGTCGCGCCCCTCGAACGCCACGATGATCCGTGCGCCGGTCGCCTTGACCCAGGCCTGGAGGTGGCAGAGCTGCACCTGGAGCTTCCGCAACTCGCGCTCGTAGGCATTGCGCTTGAGCCGGCTGCGCTMGCCGGGTAGCTCGTCATTGACGCGCCCCTCAGCGGCGCGTGCCTGATTCGTACCGTCCATGGGGGCCAAACCTCCGCTATTCCGCCGGGAGATGGCCCGGCGTGCCGGCGGGCGCGTCGGGTTGCGCGGCCGTGTCGGTCGTCTTGCCGGTCCCGCCGCTCAGGAGGCGCCACGCCCGCTCGCGCAGGCCCTGGAATACGACGTAGAGCGGCGGGATCACGAAGATGCCGAGGAACGATGCGGCGATCATGCCGCCGAACACGGGCGTCCCGACATCGCGCCGGGCGAGCTGCGAGGCGCCCGTGGCGATCACGAGTGGGAGGAGCCCGAGGATGAAGGCGAAGGACGTCATCATCACCGGGCGGAAGCGGAGGCGCGCCCCCTCGGTCGCGGCCTCGCGCAGCGGTATGCCCTTCTCGCGCTGCTCCTTGGCGAACTCGACGATGAGGATGCCGTTCTTGGCGGCCAGGCCGATCAGCACGACCATGCCGATCTGCGCATAGAGATCGAGGGTGAGGTTGCCCCAGACCATCGCCGCGTAGGCGCCGACGATGCCGACCGTCACGGAGAGCAGCACGGGCACCGGGATGGTCCAGCTCTCGTACAGGCCGACCAGGAACAGGAAGGCGAACAGCACCGCGAAGGCCAGGATGATCGCGGTCTTGCCCTCTGCCCGCTTCTCTTGGAAAGCGGTGTCGGTCCATTCCCCGCCGAAACCTGCCGGCAGCGTGCGCGCCGCGACGGCCTCCATGGCCGCGAGCGCCTGGCCCGAGGAGACGCCCGGCGCGGGGCCGCCCTGCACCGTCACGGCGCGGAGGTTGTTGTACCGGATCAGCGCGGGCGGCCCGACGACGATGCGGGCCTCCGCGAGGCTGCGCAACGGGACCATCCCGCCGTCCTTGTTGCGCACGTTGATGCGGTAGATGTCGTCGATCTTCTGGCGGTCCGTCGCCTCGGCCTGGACCTGGACCTGCCACGCGCGGCCGAACAGGTTGATGTCATTGATGTAGTAGCCGCCGAGCGAGGCCTGCAGCGCCTGGAACACGGCGTCGAGCGACACCCCGAGGATCTGGACCTTGTTGCGGTCGATATCGAGGTAGACTGAGGGGTTCGTCGCCGAGAAGGTGCTGAAGACGCGATTGAGCTTCGGCTCCTGGTTCGCCGCGACAAGGAGCCCGCGCAAGACTTGCGCGAGCTCCTTCGGGTCGCCGCCGCGCAGGTCCTCCAGAACGTAGGCGAAGCCGCCGCCGGTGCCGAGACCGATGATCGGCGGCGGCGCGATCGGCACGACCGTGCCGCCGGGGATCTCGCGGAAGCGCTGGCCGAGCCGCGCGATCAGCGCCGCGGCGCCGTCGCCCGCGCCCTTCCGCTCCTCGAAGGGCTTGAGCGTCACCACCTGGAAGGCGGCGCTGCCCTGCGAGTAATTGTCGATAAAGTTGAGGCCGACGACCGTGGTCGTGTCCGCGACCGCGTGCTCCTCGCGCAGGATCGCCTCGGCTTGCGCCGCGACCGCCGAGGTCCGGTCGACGGACGCGCCCTCGGGCAGTTGCACGACCACGAAGAACGCGCCCTGATCGTCCTCCGGCAGGAAGCCCGTGGGCGTGATCTTGGCCAGCTCGACCGTGCCCCAGGCCGCCGCGAGCGACAGCACGACACCGATGATCGACAGGCGGACGATGCGGGCGACCGCCACGCCGTAGCCGTCGCGCACCCCGTCGATCGCGCGCATGATGAAGCCCATGATCCCGCGGCGCGGGCCGTGGTGCGGCCGCAGCAGCACCCCGCAGAGCGCGGGCGAGAGCGTCAGCGCGTTGATCGCCGAGAGGAACATCGAGACCGCGACCGCCACGGCGAACTGGCGGAACAGCTCCCCCGAGATGCCGGGCACGAAGGCGACCGGCACGAAGACCGAGAGCAGGACCAGGGTGATCGCGATGATCGGGGCCGTGATCTCGGCCATCGCCCGCTTGGTGGCCTCGCGCGGGGAGAGGTCGGGATGCTCCTCCATCACCCGCTCGACGTTCTCGACGACCACGATGGCGTCATCGACCACGATGCCGATGGCGAGCACCATGGCGAGCAGCGAGACGGAGTTCGCCGAGTACCCCACCGCCTTGAGGGCGATGAAGGTCCCGATCAGGCTGACAGGCACGGCCAGCGTCGGGATGAGCGTCGCGCGCAGGCTGCCGAGGAACAGGAACACCACCACCACGACGAGCACGAACGCCTCGATCAGGGTCTTCTGCACCTCGTGGACGGTCTCGGTGATGAAGGCCGTCGGGTCGTAGGTGACCTTCCACTCCAGCCCCTCCGGGAAGGAGGGGGCGAGCGCCGCGACGCGGGCCTTGACCTCCTTGAGCGTCGCGATCGCGTTGGCGCCCGGCGATTGGTAGATCGCCACGACGGTCGCCGGGCTGCCGTTGAGCCGGGTCTCACGGTCGAGGCTCGCCGCACCCAGTTCGATCCGGGCGACGTCGCCGAGGCGGAGCAGGGAGCCGTCCGGGTTCGTGCGCAGGACGATGTTCTGGAACTGCTCGGGCGAGGTGAGCCGTCCCTGGGTCTGGATGCTGAGCTGAAGCTGCTGCGCGTTGGAGATCGGCCGGGCACCGATCCGCCCCACGGGCGCCTGGACGTTCTGCGCCTTGATCGCGTCGATCACGTCGCTCGTGGTGAGGTTGAGCCCGGTCAGCTGGTCGGTCCGCACCCAGGCCCGCATCGCGTAATCCTGCGGCCCCCACAAGGTCGCGTCGCCGACGCCGGGCGTGCTCTTGATGCGGTCGAGCAGGTTGATGGTGACGTAGTTCGAGATGAAGAGCGGGTCCTGAACACCCTTGGGCGAGTAGACCGCGAGCACGCCGAGCAGGGCGGACGACTTCTTCTTGACCGTAATCCCCTGCTTGCGAACGTCCTCGGGCAGCTTGGCCAGGGCGATCTGGACCCGGTTGTTGACGTTGACGGCGTTGATGTCCGGATCGGTGCCGAGTTCGAAGGATCCGGTGAGCGTGTAGCTGCCGTCGTTGCCGCTGACGCTCTTCATGTAGAGCAGCTTGTCGACGCCCACGACCTGCGACTCGATGGGCTGTGCGACCGTGGATTCCACCACCTCGGCCGAGGCGCCGGGATACATCGTCGTCACCGAGACCTGAGGCGGCACGATGT
>NZ_JBFUGA010000116.1:0-18069 GCF_056403155.1 Methylobacterium sp. P3_A11 | reverse complement strand
CGGCATCCGCACCGGCATCCCGGTGGGTGACTGCTTCCGCATGGTCTCGCGCGGGAAGCGTCGGAGCGGTCATGGCGGCCATCGCGATCACGGCGTCTGCTGCCGCGCGACGCCGAAGCGCACCACGGTCAAGGCGGGTTCGGGCATCTGCGCCGCGGACGCATCGGCCTGCGGCGCGGCTTCGGGCGGGCGCCCGGCATCGGCGAGGCTGCGCAGCGACAGGGACAGGGCACCGACCTTCTGGGCGAGCGCCAGGGTCTCGGCCTGCGCGGGCGTGACGGCGAGGGTCGCGGTCTCCCCGGTGACGACGTTGGTACCGTTCTTCTCCTGGATCAGCTGACCGATCGCCAGGACGCGGATGTCGGTCAGGATCGTCTGGGAGAGCTGCACTTCGCTGTTGTTGGCCCGCGAATTGGATTCGTCGCGGAAGGTCCGGATCACGTCGACGCGGTCGTTGGGCAGGATGAAGCCGCCGGCCGAGTTGGTGCCGCGGCTGTCGGTGACGATGGCGACCGCGCGCAGGCCGGCCGGCAGGATCGCGGCCATGAACCCGCTCTCGGGCCGCACCAGCTTCTGCGCGCGGATCGGCTCGCCCGCCAGGAAGGCCGACCGGACCGAGGCGCCCACGGTCTCGTCGAGGGCCTTCGGGTTGATCTTCCGGGTCATGTAGCCCGTCGTCACGGCGCCGTCCGGCCAGGCTTGCCAGCGCAGATCCGCGGCCCGGAGGACCTGACCCATCGGCATGTCGACGGCGGCCACGAGCACGTCCGTCATCGGCTGCGGCGGTGCCTCGGCCTTCGGCGGCGGCGGCGGAGGCGGCGGGTCGCCGCCGCTCATCAGGAAGGCCGCCCCCGTGCCCGCCGCGAGGGCGATGCCGAGAACGGCGAAACGGGCTGGATTCATCGCATCGCCACGCGCCGGAGACGGCCGGATTGCCGTCCATGACCGGAACCTGCGCGGGGATTCGTGTAATTATGGTTAAGGTATTATAACCTCTCGCGTTGTCGCCGGTCCGGAAACGGGGCGCTTGGAAAGCGCGTCACAATCCGCGGGATCCTTCAGCCTCCCCGCCATCGCGGCCGTGGCGCATCACCGGATCGTGACCTATCGTGCCGCCGGAACCGCCTCAGAAGCGGGCGCTCGGGTGCACCGGGGGGAGACATGATCAGGACATTTGGCGGCGCGGTCTTGGCGACGGCCCTCGCGGGGACCGCGCTCGGCGCCGCCCCGGCGGCCGCGCAGGGGACCTTCTCGGACAACGCAATCCGGATCGGCGTCCTCAACGACCAGTCCGGCCTCTACGCCGAGTACGGCGGCCAGGGCTCGGTCGAGGCCGCCCGCATGGCGGTGGAGGACATGGGCGGCAAGATCGGCAGCGTGCCGATCGAGATCCTCACGGCCGACCACCAGAACAAGCCCGACATCGCCTCGGCGATCGCCCGGCAATGGTACGACCGCGACAATGTCGACGCGATCATGGAGCTGACCACCTCCTCGGTGGCGCTCGCGGTCCAGGGCCTGTCCAAGGAGAAGAAGAAGATCACCATCACCACCGGGGCCGCGACCAGCGACCTCACCGGCAAGGCGTGCTCGCCCTACGGCTACCACTGGGCGTTCGACACGCGGGCGCTGGCGGTGGGCACCGGCGGCGCGCTGACCCGGGCGGGCGGCAACACGTGGTTCTTCCTGACGGCCGACTACGCCTTTGGCTCGGCGCTGGAAGCCGACACCAGCAAGGTTGTGCTCGCCAACGGCGGCAAGGTGCTGGGCAGCGTCCGGCACCCGCTCTCGAACCAGGACTTCTCGTCCTTCCTGCTCCAGGCGCAGGGTTCCAAGGCCAAGGTGATCGGGCTCGCCAATGCCGGCCTCGACACCTCGAACGCGATCAAGCAGGCGGCCGAGTACGGCATCGTCGAGGGCGGGCAGAAGCTCGCGGCCCTGCTGTTCACCCTCTCGGAGGTGCACGGGCTCGGCCTGAAGGTGGCCCAGGGCCTGACGCTCACCGAGGGCTGGTACTGGGACGCCAACGACGAGACCCGGGCCTTCGGCCAGCGCTACATGAAGCGCACCGGCCGGATGCCCAACATGATCCAGGCCGGCACCTATTCGGCGGTCCTGTCCTACCTGAAGGCCGTCAAGGCGGCCGGCACCGACGAGACCGACGCGGTCAACGCCAAGCTCAAGGCGCTGCCGGTGGACGATGTCTTCGCCCATGGCGGGGTGGTGCAGCCGAACGGCCGCATGGTCCACGACATGTACCTGTTCGAGGTCAAGAAGCCGGCCGAGTCGAAGGGGCCGTGGGATCTCTACCGGCAACTCGCCACGATCCCCGGCAAGGAGGCCTTCGCCTCCCCGGCCGAGAGCGGCTGCCCGCTGACGGCGGCGAAGTAGGGACGGGGGAGGGGCGCGAACGCCCCTCCATCATCGCGAGCGGAGCGAAGCGACCCAGGGCCGCGCGACCACGGTGAGCGTGGCGCTGCTGGATTGCTTCGCTCCGCTCGCAAAGACGGCGGCGCTCACGGGGCGCCGATAGGACGCCAGCCTCACCCCGCCCAGACGCGCCGGTACAGCGCCACGATCTCGTCGGCGGTGGGCTCCACCGGGTTGTTGGCCGGGGAGCCGGAGGCCAGCGCCTGGGCCGCCATGGTGGGGAGAAGCGCCTCCCAGCGGGCCGGGTCGATCCCGTATTCCTGCGGACCCGGCACGTCGAGGTCGTCGTTCAGCGCCGCGAGTTCCGCCACCAGGGCCGAGACGGCGGACCGGTCGTCGGTCTCCGCGCGGGCGATCCCGATGGCGCGGGCGCAGGCGGCGTAGCGGTCGATGGCGGCCGGCGCCGAGAAGGCCGTGACCGCCGGCAGCAGCATCGCGTTCGACAGACCGTGCGCCACGTGGAAGTGCGCGCCGATCGGCCGGCTCATGCCGTGGACCAGCGCCACGGACGCGTTCGAGAAGGCGATCCCGGCCTGGGTCGCGCCGAGCATCATCGCCTCGCGGGCCGCCCGGTCGCCCGGATCGGTCCAGACCCGGCGCAGGTTCGGGGCGATCAGCTTCATCGCCTGCAGCGCCAGCCCGTCCGAGAACAGGTTCGACTTGCGCGAGACGTAGGCCTCGATGGCATGGGTCAGGGCGTCGATGCCGGTGTCGGCCGTGAGCCGCTTGGGCTTGGTAAGCGTCAGCTCGTAATCGACCAGCGCCGCCACCGGCAGGTAGGCGAGGCCGATGCACAGCATCTTCTCGTCCGAGGCCTCGTCGGTCACGATGGTGAAGCGGGTCGCCTCCGAGCCGGTGCCGGCGGTGGTGGGGATCGCCACGATCGGCAGGCCGGGCTCGTCCTGCTGGCGGGGCGCCTTGTAGTCGCGCATGTGGCCGCCGTGGCGGGCGAGCACTGCCACCGCCTTGGCGGTGTCCATCGGGCTGCCGCCGCCGAAGCCGACCACGCAGTCGAAGTCGCCCGCCTGGAGGGCCGCGAGCGCCGCCTCTACGGAGGCCACGGTCGGGTCCGGCACGGTTTCGGAGAAGATCGTCGCCTTCGCGCCCGCCCGGGTGAGCCGTTCGAGCAGCGTGTCGATGCCGCCGCTGCCGGCGAGGTAGGGGTCGGTGACCACGAAGGGCCGCGACAGGCCGAGCTGCCCGAGCACCTCCGGCAGCAGCCGCGAGGCGCCGGCGCCGATGCGCATCAGCCGGGGCAGGGCGATCGAGGCGACCATCGTTTGCTCCTCCCATCCGGCGCGCGTCGTGACCTGCCGGAACCGGCGGATCTTAGGGCGCCGGCGCAGCCTGCGAAACTGCCGTGGCTTACAGCATCGGCCCGGCGAACAGCGCCCCCGCCGATTCCACCTCGCCGGCGATGAACCCGGCCACGGCGCGGATATGGGCCGCCTTCCGGTGATCCTCGTGGATGTGCATGTGGAACGAGCGGGTCAGGGACACCGCCCCGGGCAGGACCGGCACCAGCCCCGGATGGGCCGCCGCGATGAAGGCCGGCAGCACGCAGAGGCCGGCGCCGCCGAGCGTCGCGTGGACCTGGGCCAGGAGGTTGGTGGAGCGCAGGCGGGCCGAGACCGCGGGGCCGAGGGCGCCGAGATAGTTCAGCTCGCGCGCGAACAGCATGTCCTCGATGTAGCCGACGAAGGGATGCCCCGAGAGGTCCGCCACCTCCACGATCGGCGCAACCCCCGCCAGGTAGGTTTCGGCCGCGTAGACGAGCAGCCGGTAATCGGTGAGCCGGCGCGCCACCACCCGGGCCTGCTGCGGCCCCGACAGGCCGATCACGATGTCGGCCTCGCGCTTCGACAGGCTGAAGATCCGGGCGGTCGCCATGATCTCCACCTCCAGACCCGGATGGCGCGCGGTCAGCCGGTGCATCCGGGGCGCGAGGAACACGCTGCCGAACCCGTCCGGCGCGCCGATCCGCACCGTGCCGGAGACGGTCTGGGCGGCTTCCGTGGCGGCGCTCGCCGAGAGGAAGGCGCTCTCCATGGCCTCGGCTACGCCGAGCAGGTTGGCCCCGTCCTCGGTGAGGGCGTAGCCGAGGTTGCTGCGGTGGAACAGCCGGGCGCCGAGCCCCTCCTCGAGGGCGCGGATCCGCCGGCCGACCGTGGTGTGCTCGGTCCCGGTGCGCGCCCCGGCGGCGCTCAGGGTCCCTGTCCGCGCCACCGCGAGGAAGAAGCGCAGGTCGTCCCAGTTGGGTCCCGTCCTGGCCATGCTCGCACTCCCGATGTGCATCGATGCACGACGGCTGTAAGCGCATCCGGCTTTATCGCTCAAGCGATCCTGCTAGGGTGCCGCAAAATCTAAACACGACAGGGAGGCGCGCATGCGCACGATCGGACACTACATCGGCGGCCGGAACGTCGGCGGCGAGAGCGGGCGGTTCGCCGACGTGTTCCACCCCTCGACCGGCGAGGTCCAGGCCAAGGTCGCGCTCGCCAGCAAGGCCGAGATGCGCGCCGCCGTCGAGAACGCCAAGGCGGCCCAGCCGGCCTGGGCGGCCACCAACCCGCAGAAGCGCGCCCGCGTGATGATGCGCTTCCTCGAACTCATCCGCGGCGAGAACGACGCGCTGGCCGAGCTGCTCGCCTCCGAGCACGGCAAGACCGTGCCGGACGCCAAGGGCGACATCCAGCGCGGCGTCGAGGTGGTGGAGTTCGCCTGCGGCATCCCGCACCTGCTCAAGGGCGAGTACACGGAAGGCGCCGGGCCGGGCATCGACGTCTACTCCCTGCGCCAGCCGCTCGGCGTCGTCGCCGGCATCACGCCGTTCAACTTCCCGGCCATGATCCCGCTGTGGAAATGCGCCCCGGCCATTGCGTGCGGCAACGCCTTCATCCTGAAGCCGTCCGAGCGCGACCCGAGCGTGCCGATCCGCATCGCCGAGATCTTCCTGGAGGCGGGCCTGCCGCCGGGCATCCTCAACGTCGTCAACGGCGACAAGGAGTCGGTCGACGCGATCCTCGACGACGAGGACATCAAGGCGGTGGGCTTCGTCGGCTCTTCGCATATCGCCGAGTACATCTACGTGCGCGCCGCCGAGACGGGGAAGCGTGCTCAGTGCTTCGGCGGCGCCAAGAACCACATGATCATCATGCCGGACGCCGACATGGGCCAGGCCGTCGACGCGCTGATCGGCGCCGGCTACGGCTCGGCCGGCGAGCGCTGCATGGCGATCTCGGTGGCGGTCCCGGTGGGCGAGAAGACCGCCGACCGGCTGATGGAGAAGCTGATCCCGCGGGTCGAGTCCCTCAAGATCGGCCCGTCCCATGACGGCTCGGCCGATTACGGCCCGCTCGTCACCCGGGAGGCCGTGCAGAAGGTCGCGAGCTACATCGACAAGGGCGTCGCCGAGGGCGCGCAGCTCGCCGTCGACGGCCGCGGCTTCAAGCTCCAGGGCTACGAGAACGGCTTCTATATGGGCGGCTCGCTGTTCGACCGCGTGACGCCCGACATGACGATCTACAAGGAAGAGATCTTCGGCCCGGTGCTCGCGGTGGTGCGGGCCAAGGATTACGAGGAAGCTCTGGCGCTGCCCTCGACCCACCAGTACGGCAACGGCGTCGCGATCTTCACCCAGGACGGCGACGCGGCCCGCGACTTCACCGCCCGGGTGAACGTCGGCATGGTCGGCGTCAACGTGCCGATCCCGGTTCCGATCGCCTACCACACCTTCGGCGGCTGGAAGCGCTCGGGCTTCGGCGACCTGAACCAGCACGGGCCGGACTCGATCCGCTTCTACACCAAGACCAAGACCGTGACGCAGCGCTGGCCGAGCGGCATCAAGAGCGGGGCGGAGTTCTCCATCCCGACGATGCGGTAGAGCGCGACGGCTCAAGGTTGGGGCGCGGGTCCCCTCTCACGTTCGGGAGAGGGCTGCTCTCGCAGAAGGCCGGATGAGGGGTGCGACCTCTCCGGATAGACCTAGTCCCTCACCCCAACCCTCTCCCGCACGGGAGAGGGGGTACGGGGCGCCTCCGGGCGGCCGATGTGCGAACCTCGCGCGGTGGGTGGCGAATATGGGGGAGTTCCCATGAGTTTCGGGCTCGACGAGGATCGGACAGCGATCCGCGAGATGGCCCTCGGCTTCGCGGCCGAGCACATCGCGCCGCACGCCCTCGACTGGGACCGGGACAAGACCTTCCCGGTGAAGACCCTGCGGGAGGCCGCCGCCCTCGGCATGGCAGGCATCTACGTCCGCGAGGATGTCGGCGGCTCGGGGCTCTCGCGTCTCGACGCCACCCTGATCTTCGAGGCGCTGAGCACCGGCTGCCCGACCGTGGCGGCGTTCCTGTCGATCCACAACATGTGCGCCTGGATGATCGACGCCTACGGCGACGACGACCAGCGCCGGCGCTGGATCCCGTCCCTGATGGGGATGGAGCGGATCGCCAGCTACTGCCTCACCGAACCGGGCTCGGGCTCCGACGCCGCGGCGCTCCGCACCCGCGCCGAGCGGGACGGGGACCATTACGTGCTCACCGGCGAGAAGCAGTTCATCTCGGGCGCCGGTGCCAGCGACCTCTACGTCTGCATGGTCCGCACCGGCGAGGCCGGCCCGGCCGGCATCTCGGCGATCGTGGTCGAGAAGGGCACGCCCGGCCTCTCCTTCGGGGCCGACGAGCGCAAGATGGGCTGGAACGCCCAGCCGACCCGCGCCGTGCGCTTCGACGGCTGCCGCGTACCGGTGGAAAACCGCCTGGGCGCGGAGGGCCAGGGCTTCCGCATCGCCATGAGCGGCCTCGACGGCGGGCGGCTGAACATCGCCGCCTGCTCCCTGGGCGGCGCGCAGGCGGCCCTCGACAAGGCGCTCGCCTACATGGGCGACCGCCGCGCCTTCGGGGCGAAGCTCACCGACTTCCAGGCGCTGCAGTTCCGGCTCGCCGACATGGCGACCAGCCTTGAGGTGTCGCGAACCTTCCTGCGCCACGCCGCCTCGGCCCTCGACGCCAAAGACTCCACAGCGACGCAGCTCTGCGCCATGGCCAAGCGCCACGTCACCGACGCGGCCTTCGAGGTCGCCAACCAAGCGCTCCAGCTCCACGGCGGCTACGGCTACCTCGCGGAGTACGGGGTGGAGAAGATCGTCCGGGACCTGCGCGTCCACCAGATCCTCGAAGGCACGAACGAGATCATGCGGGTGATCATCGCCCGCGCGCTGACCGGGGGACGCCGATGAGCGAGGTGATCGTCGAGCGGGTCGGCGCCCTCGGGCGCCTGAGGCTCAACCGGCCGAAGGCGCTGAACGCCCTGACGCACGGCATGGTGGGTGAGATCGACCGGTCGCTCGATGGGTTCTCGGCGGATCCGGGCGTCGCCGCGGTGCTGCTCACCGGAGAGGGCGAGCGCGGCCTCTGCGCCGGCGGCGACCTGCGCTCCCTGTACGAGAGCCCCGATTCCGCCTTCGCGGAAGCCTTCTGGCGCGACGAGTACAGGCTCGACGCGCGCATCGCCGCCTACGAAAAACCTTTCGTGGCGGTGATGGACGGCATCACCATGGGCGGCGGCGTCGGGCTCGCGGGACACGCGGCCCACCGGATCGTCACCGAGCGGTCGCGGATCGCCATGCCGGAGACCGGGATCGGCTACCTGCCCGATGTCGGCGGCACGTGGCTGCTGCCCCGGGCGCCGGGTGAGATCGGCACCTATCTGGGCCTGACCGGCGAGCCGGTCGGCGCCGCCGACGCGATGTTTTGTGACCTTGCCGACGCGCTGGTGCACTCCGCGGCCCTGCCCGATCTGGCCTCCGCCCTCGCGGCGCTGGCGCCGGATGCCGGGGATGACGGCGTGCGGGACGTGATCGCGCGCCTCGCCCAGGATCCCGGTGCGGCGCCGCTGGCCGCCCACCGGGCGGTGATCGACCGCTGCTTCGCCTTCGACATGGTCGACGAGATCCTGTCCGCCCTCGCCGCGGATGGCTCGGACTTCGCGGCCGCGACCCGGAAGACCCTGCTGACCAAGGCGCCGTCGAGCCTCGTCCTGACGCTCTGCCTGCTGCGTCTCGGCCGCGGCGCCCCGAATCTGGAGGCCTGCCTCGAGCGGGAGTTCCACGCCTCGCTGGCGCTGCTGGACGAGGGCGACTTTCGCGAGGGCATCCGCGCCGCGGTGATCGACAAGGACAGGACCCCGCGCTGGAATCCGCCGACCCTCGACGCGGTCGATCCCGCCCGGATCGCCCGCTGGCTGGAGCCGCGGGCGGCGCCGGTGTTTTCCGGTTCACGCACCGGGCCGGTGTGATGTGAGGCCGCTCGCCCAGCCCCGCTTCGGGGTGGCGCTCCCGGATCTCCAGGGGAGCGCAGGTCCCCTCTCCCGTTCGGGAGAGTGCCAGGGTGAGGGACCAGGTTTTTCCGGAGAGGGCGTATCCCTCACCCCAACCCTCTCCCGCACGGGGGAGGGGGCGCGTCGCGCTCGGTTCTGACCGACGTGGCCTGCCGGTGCGGTGAGAGTGCGTGAGGTAAGTCAGGGAGGAATGGGATGGCGCAGACCATCGGGTTCATCGGTCTCGGCAACATGGGCGGCCCGATGGCGGCCAACCTCGTGAAGGCGGGGCACACGGTGCGCGGGTTCGACCTGGCGCCGGCCTCCCTGGAGACCGCTCGCGAAGCGGGGATCGCGGTGGCGGGCTCGGCCCTGGAGGCGGCCGAAGGCGCGGACGTGGTGATCACCATGCTGCCCGCCGGGCGGCACGTGGTCGAGGTCTGGACGCAGCTCGCCGCGGCCCTGCCCGCCGGCACCCTCCTCATCGATTCGTCGACGGTCGACGTCGAGAGCGCCCGCAAGGCCCACGGCCTCGCCGAGGCGCGCGGCTGCCTGTCGGTGGACGCGCCGGTCTCGGGGGGAACCGGGGGTGCCAAGGCCGGAACGCTGACCTTCATGGCCGGCGGCGCCGCGGCGGCCTTCGCCAAGGCCGAGCCGCTGCTGAAGGCGATGGGCAAGAACGTGTTCCATTGCGGCGATGCCGGCGCCGGACAGGCGGCCAAGATCTGCAACAACATGATCCTCGGCATCTCGATGATCGGCGTCAGCGAGGCCTTCGCGCTGGGAGAGAAGCTCGGGCTGTCGCACCAGGCGCTCTACGACGTGGCCTCGGTCTCCTCGGGCCAGTGCTGGTCGCTGACCACCTACTGCCCGGTGCCGGGGCCGGTGCCAACCTCGCCGGCCAACACCGGCTACAAGCCGGGCTTCGCCGCCGCGCTGATGCTCAAGGATCTCCGGCTCGCCCAGGCCGCTGCCATTGCCGCGGGGGCCGCGACGCCGCTGGGCGCGGAGGCCGCGCAGATCTACGGGCTGTTCGAGGGGGCCGGCCACGGCGGAGAGGACTTTTCCGCGATCATCCGTATGCTCCGCGGGCAGGGAGGCGAGTCGTGAGCGACCTATACGAGACGATCCTGACGGAGACGCGCGGGCGCGTCCTGCTGATCACCCTCAACCGGCCGAAGGCGCTGAACGCCATCAACGCGCAGCTCACCCGGGAGGTGATCCGGGCGGCCACTGAGGCGGACGCGGATCCGGGGATCGGCTGCATCGTCGTGACCGGCTCGGCCAAGGCCTTCGCGGCCGGCGCCGACATCAAGGAGATGCAGCACGCCACCTACGCGGAGATGTACGCGGGCGACCGGTTCGCCGACTGGGACCGTTTCATCGCCGTGCGCAAGCCGATCATCGCCGCCGTGGCGGGTTACGCTCTGGGCGGCGGCTGCGAGCTCGCCATGATGTGCGACATCATCCTGGCGGCCGACACGGCGCAGTTCGGCCAGCCCGAGATCAAGCTCGGCGTGATGCCGGGGATCGGCGGCAGCCAGCGGCTCACCCGCTTCGTCGGCAAGGCCAAGGCCATGGAGATGTGCCTGACCGGCCGGATGATGGACGCCGCCGAAGCGGAGCGCGCCGGCCTCGTCTCCCGGGTGATCGCCGCCGACCAGCTCCTCGACGAGGCCCTGAAGGCGGCCGAGACGATCGCCTCGATGTCGCTGCCGATCGCCATGATGACCAAGGAGGCAGTCAACCGTTCGTACGAGACCACGCTGACCGAGGGCATCCGCTTCGAGCGGCGGGTCTTCCATGCCATGTTCGCCACCAAGGACCAGAAGGAGGGCATGGCCGCCTTCGTGGAGAAGCGGCCGCCCCGGTTCGAGAACACCTGAACGCGGCCTTTCCCATCCGGGACGGGCGGAGGGAAGGGCCGGACCGCAGACACGACATCGAGGGGGGACGACCATGCCGAGCTTCCGGGAGGCCCGCGATCTTCTGCTGGCCCACCGCACCGATTACGCCGCCGCCGTCTCGGCCTTCGCGTGGCCGGATCCGGTGCCGTTCAACTGGGCGCTCGACTGGTTCGACGCCGTCCTCGCTGGCCCGGAGAGCCGCGATCGCGCCGCCCTGCGGATCGTCGAGGCCGGCAGCGGCACCGAGCAGAGCCTGACCTTCGGTCAACTCGCGGCGCGGTCGAATCAGGTGGCCAACCACCTGCGGCAGCTCGGCCTGAAACGCGGCGACCACCTGCTCCTGCTCCTCGGCAACGTTCCCGCCCTGTGGGAGACCATGCTGGCGGCGATGAAGCTCGGGGCCGTGGTCATCCCGGCGACGACGCTGCTCACCGCCGATGAACTCGCCGACCGCCTCGCCCGCGGGCGTCCCCGGGCGATCGTCGCCGGCCCGGAGCAGATCGCGCGCTTCGCGGGTCTCGACACCGGCGGTGTCATCCGCCTCGTCACCGGTGCCGCCCAGGAGGGCTGGGCCGCTTACGACGCGGCCTTCGGCGCCGCGGACGGCTTCGCGCCGGACGCGCCGACCGCGGCCGACGACCCGCTTCTGCTTTACTTCACCTCCGGCACCACCGCGAAGCCGAAGCTGGTGCGCCACAGCCACCGCTCCTATCCGGTCGGGGCGCTCTCCACCATGTACTGGCTCGGGCTCCAGCCCGGGGACGTGCACTGCAACGTCTCCTCGCCTGGCTGGGCCAAGCACGCATGGTCGTCGTTCTTCGCCCCGTGGAACGCCGGCGCGACCATCCTGGTGATCAATCAGGCGCCGTTCAACGCCGCCGCCTTGCTGGCGCAGCTGGAGCGCACCGGCGCCACCACGCTGTGCGCGCCGCCGACCGTGTGGCGGATGATCATCCAGGAGGATCTCACCGGCCGTAACCTCGCCCTGCGCGAGGTCTGCGCGGCGGGCGAGCCCCTGAACCCCGAGGTCATCGAGCGCGTGAACTCCGCCTGGGGCCTCACGATCCGCGACGGCTACGGCCAGACCGAGACCACGGCGCTCATGGCCAACACGCCCGGCCAGCCGGTGGTGCCGGGGGCGCTCGGCCGGCCCCTGCCGGGCTACCGGGTCCGCGTCCTCGATCTCGACGGCCAGCCGGCCTCCGAGGGCGAGGTCTGCCTCGAACTCGGCGCCCATCGGCCCGCCGGCCTGATGCAGGGCTACGACGACGGCCAGGGCCGCCTGTCGGGCGCGGACGGCGACCTCTACCACACTGGCGACGTCGCCTTCGTGGACGAGGAGGGGTGCTACACCTTCGTGGGCCGCTCCGACGACGTGTTCAAGTCCTCCGGCTACCGGATCAGCCCGTTTGAGCTGGAGAGCGTCCTGATCGAGCACCCCGCCGTGGCCGAGGCCGCGGTGGTCCCGGTGCCCGATCCGATGCGCCACACCATCCCGAAGGCCTACGTGTCCCTGGTGGCGGGCGCCTCGCCGGGGCCGGAGACGGCGCTCGACATCTTCCGCTTCACCAACGCGCGGCTCGCGACCTTCAAGCGCCTGCGCGGCCTCGAGTTCGTCACCGACCTCCCCAAGACGATCTCGGGCAAGATCCGTCGGGTGCAGCTGCGCCGCCTGGAGCACGAGGGCGTCACCGACGATCCGCATCGCGGCCGGGCCTACACGCAGGCGGATTTCCCGGAGCTGAAGGGCGAGGCGGAGCGCAAGCTCGACCAGACGGCCGGGTGAGGGGCACCGCACGCGGTGTCCTTGCCGTGCAGATCACCTGGAATCCGCGCGACGGACGAGGCGCAGGGATGCGTCGCCGAGCGGACCGCCTTGACGGCCGGGCTGCCGGCGCCGCCTCCGTGAAGATCCGGGCGCCTTGAACGATCGCTCAAGGTTTCCGTTTCCCGAAGCCGACAGCGCAGTTTTGCCGCGCTTCCCAAGCCTGCCGTCGACGCTGTCGCGCATCGGCTCGCCCCGGGCGGCAGATCGATAAAATTGCCCGCATCCGCTTCAGCGCCGCGGAGGCTCTGCGGCGCAATCCTGGCCTCAACAACGGGGACGGGTTCGATGGGCGCGGGGCTTCTCAGGATCGTTCGGGGTGTGCTGGCCGGTGCTGCGGCACTGCTCGGCCTCGCCGCGACGGCGCAGGCGCAGACACTGGCGAGCCTTCCGAGCGACGTTGGGGCGCGGGTTCAGGGGGATGCCAAGCCGATCGCGGCGTGGGTGACGTTCTGCCAGAGCTACGCGGCCGAGTGCGCGGTGGACCGGAGCGAGCCGGCGCGGATCAGCCTGACGCCGTCGACCTGGGCGACGATCGTGGCGGTGAACCGTCGGGTGAACAAGGCGGTCGAGCCGATGACCGATCAGGACCATCTGCACGTGGCCGACCGCTGGGACCTGGCCGAGGACGGGATCGGCGACTGCGAGGACTTCCAGCTGCTCAAGCGCCACCTTCTGGTCGAGGCCGGGCTGCCGCGGCGGGCGATGCGGATGACCGTGGTGATCGACGAGAAGGGCGAGGGCCACGCGGTGCTGACCCTGATCACCGACCGGGGCGACCTCGTGCTCGACAACAAGACCAACGCGATCCTGGCCTGGCACAAGACCGGCTACGTGTTCATCAAGCGCGAGAGCCAGGACGCGGTCGCCTGGGTCTCCCTCGGCGGCGTCACCTCCCCGGTCACAACCGCCAATCGCTGAGCGTGGCTCAGGCCGCCCGGCTCAGAGACGGCAGGGCGAGACCCGACACGTAGGTTTCCACCCGACCGATGAACGCCGCGAGATGCGGGGCGACGCCCCGAAGGCTCGCGAGATCCCGCACCAGGATGTCCCGCGACAGCGCCCGGTCACCCTCGCTCGGTGCGTCGGCGAGGTAGGAATTCACCGCGTGCTCGGCGATGTTGATCGCACCGGCTCGGCCATCCTCGGCGAGCGCTCTGATCACCTGTTGGATGGCGGGCTGCATCACGGGTCCTTTCAAGGGGCGGCCCAATCACGCTGCGGACTGGCCGGCTTCCTGCATTACGATCGCGCCCGCTGCGAATCCCGCCTGCGAGTCCCTGTGACAAGCCGGCAAAGCTGACGCGAATCAAGGCTTTCGGTGACCGCGCAAGGCGGCCATTCGCCCGACGCATGAACCGCGTCGCAGCTCCGCGGATGCAACACAGTCTTAAATCGGAACCGGTAGGCTGGCTGGCGCGTTGTTGACCCCGCCTTTGCCCATTGTGCGCTGCATGAGGTCGTGTCACCCTTCCGTCATCATCGGGCGGCGGGGGCTTGGACCATGCGGCACGCGGATGGCGGGTTCACGTGTCAGGTGTTCGGCCCCCTTCAATGGTGGGATTGGACCGGTGCGGTGCGCCGAATGCGCCAAGCGGCGAGTTTCGCCCTGGTGGGGACCATCCTGACGATGGGCGGCGCCACCACCCATGCCCATGCCCGGCTGGTGCTTCCCGACCCGGTGACAGCCGCCGCACCGACCGGAGCAGTCCATGCCATCGCCGGCTGGACGGATTTCTGCGCCCGCACACCTCAGGAATGCGCCGTCGACACCGCTGAGCCGGCGGCGATCCCGCTCACCGTGGCAATGTGGCGGACGCTGCAGAGCGTCAATCGGCGGGTGAACGCGCGGATCCGGCCGATCACCGATCAGGCGCATTGGGGCGTCGTGGACCGCTGGGACTTCCCCGACGACGGGTTCGGGGACTGCGAGGACTATCAGCTCCTCAAGCGGCGGATGCTGGCGGAGCGCGGACTTCCCCGGCGTGCCCTGCTGATGACCGTGGTGATCGACGAGACCAACGAGGGCCACGCGGTGCTGACCGTCCGCACGGATCGAGGCGACTTCATCCTCGACAACAAGACCGACGCGATCCGCTCCTGGCGGCGGACCGGCTACACCTTCATCAAGCGGGCCGGACAGGACACCCAGGCCTGGGTGTCCCTCGAAGGCCGGGACGGGGCCGCGCAGGTCGCCACCGCCGAGCCCTGAGGTGCCGTCAGGCGCCGACCAGCATCGCCGCGAGGTCGAGGGCGACGCGGCCCGCGAGCAGGCCCCACCCGCAGGCGATGACGGTCGCCAGCATGACGAACGGCATCGGCCGGCCCTCGATCCGCCGGCCGCGCACCGTGTTGCGCAGGATGATGAACGGCGCCGAGAAAGCCAGCATCGGAAGGGCCGCCACCGCCGGCAGCCCGCCGCGCTCCAGCAGGCTGAAACTTGCCCGGCGCGCCGCGAACAGCTCGAACGCGCTGGCGATGAGCCCCGACAGCGCCAGCCCGATGCACAGCGTCCGGATCGACTCGAGGGTGGCTGGCGTGAGAACCATTATTCGCGCTCCTGATACAGGTTGCGCGCAGTCTACTCATGCCGTTTACCGCTTGTTAAGCACCAGTCCGCGTTAGCGTTAATCCGTGCACAGGTGCGGGGCGGCGGATCCCGACCCGGAACCGCCGGTCCCGCTGGGGTGCCTCAGGCTTCTTCTTCGAGATCGATGTCGAGGATCGCCATCCGGAAAACGAAGGAATCGTCGCCGTCTTCCTTGTCGTCGGCGATCACACCGATCGACTCCTCGCCGATGTAGACCTCGGCGGAGTCGCCGGTCTTCATCGCCATCAGGCGGATATTGTTGTTCGCGAACTTGCGGCGCAGGTAATCCTGAAGCTTCGCGGTCTCGGCTTTGGTCACGCTGTTGGATCTCCCCTGGCGGCGCTGACGCCGCGGATGGCCGAGGGCTTGCCACGCCTCGGGCGGAGCGGCAAGCACGGCGGCGAAGCGGTTCAGATACCGTCGCCGAGGTGGATGAACTGGTCGAGGGCGACGAGCTGGTCCATCGCCCGGGCCGGATCGTCGCAGCCGGCGGTGCCGACCACCCGGGCGGGGACGCCGACCACCGTCGTGTTGGGCGGGACCGGGCGCAGCACCACCGAGCCCGCCGCCACCCGGGCGCAGGCTCCCACCTCGATGTTGCCCAGGATCTTGGCGCCGGCTCCGATCATGACGCCGCGGCGGATCTTGGGATGGCGGTCGCCGCGCTGCTTGCCGGTGCCACCCAGGGTCACCGCGTGGAGGATCGAGACGTCGTCCTCGACGACGGCCGTCGATCCGACCACGAGGCCGGTGGCGTGATCGAGGAAGACGCCCCGCCCGATCCGCGCCGCCGGGTGGATATCGCACTGGAACACTTCCGAGATGCGGCTCTGGAGGTAGAGGGCGAGGTCGCGCCGGCCACGCTCCCAGACATGGTGGGCGAGGCGGTAGGCCTGGAGCGCGTGGAAGCCCTTGAAGTACAGGACGGGTTCGATGGCCCTGAGGGTCGCCGGATCGCGGTCGATCACTGCGCCGATGTCGGCGCGGAGCGCCTGTCCGATGGCCGGGTCCTCGGTGATTGCCTCGTGGAACGCATGGGCGACGAGTTCGGCCGGCAGCGACGGGTGCCCGAGCCGGGCCGCGACCCGGTGGGACACCGCGCCTTCCAGCGTGGTGTGGTTCAGGATCGTCGCGACGATGAAGGAGGCGAGCTGCGGCTCAGTGCGCAGCACCTCCTCCGCCTCGGCGCGTAGCCGCGACCAGAGCGGGTCCAGGACCGCGAGATCATGCGACTCGCGATGGAAGGCGGGGCTGGCGCTCATGTCCGAGACTCCGAACTCGCTGTCGGGCGTGGCGGCGGCCGGTGCCGACCCGTCGCCTGCCCGACCGGGGTGGACGCTCCGCCGCGGGCGGTATCGGGCCGACCTGCCTTCGGGCCATCGTCGGGCCGCCGGTCCGGTCCTAGCGTGGTGCGCTGCATCGCGGCGATCAAGGGGTGACGCGGCGCGGCGGCGGCGTTGCCCGCATGGCTGTCAGCGCAGGGAAGCGGGTTCGCTCAGCCCGCCGCCGGCACGGTCTGGCCGAACCGCGCCTCGATCGTCGCCGTCAGCCGGTCCAGCATCGTCTGGACAGGAATGTTGGACGTGTCCACGGTCGCGGGGGCTCGGGCATAGAGCGGCTCGCGGCTCGCCAGCACGGCACGCAACTCCTGCATCGCCGAGGCATGGTCGCCCGTCGTGGCCAAGTGACC
Organism: Methylobacterium sp. P3_A11; assembly: GCF_056403155.1. Taxonomy (NCBI): domain Bacteria; kingdom Pseudomonadati; phylum Pseudomonadota; class Alphaproteobacteria; order Hyphomicrobiales; family Methylobacteriaceae; genus Methylobacterium; species Methylobacterium sp. P3_A11. Next base: position 1,309 of record NZ_JBFUGA010000116.1, on the reverse strand, counting down.
CTGCTCGCGGACGCGGCTCATGTGCTCCTCCGGCCGGGCGCGCAGCCAGATCGTGTAGAAAGCCTGCAGCAGCAGGTCGTAGGTCAGCGGCTCTGCGACGATTCCGCCGCTCGTCGCCAGGATGAGCGGCCCGGGATGCTCGGTGAGGCGGCGCAGGGCCGCCTGCTCCAGCCGGCGATAGCCTTCCTGGCCGTAGATCGCGAAGATCTCCTGGACCGAGAGGGCGTTCTCGCGCTCGATCTCGGCGTTGAGCTCCACGAAGGTCCATCCCAGGCGCTCGGCCGCGAGCTTGCCCAGGGTCGATTTGCCGGCGCCGCGCAGGCCGGTCAGCGCCACCCGCGGCCGGTTGCTCGATTCGGGGCGGCTGCCGCCGGACAGGGCCTCCTTGGCAGCGAGGATCTGGTCCGGATTCGCCTGGGCCAGGAGGTCGCGCACCACCGGCCAGTCGGGCAGCGCGTCGTTGCCGGTGATCAGGTCGTCCAGCCGCACGCCCATGGCGTTGGCCACCCGCCGCAGCAGGATGATCGAGACGTTGCCCTGGCCACCCTCCAGCTGCGCGATGTAGCGCTCGGACAAGCCCGAGGTCTGCGACAGGACCTTGCGCGACAGCCCGCGCACGGTGCGCGCGTGTCTGACGCGGCGCCCGAGGTCCGTGAGAAAGAGAGATTCCTGTTCAGCCACGCCGGTCATGGCGTCGTCCGCTTTCCTGCCAGCTCGAAAGCAGGGTCCGTGCCCTGCATGCCTGCCGCTTCGAGATCGATTGCGCCCCGCCGTACCGGCCGGACAGGAGGCTGCCCGAAGATGCGCGCGAAGGCCGGCGTTCCCTGCCCTGAGGGCTTTCGTGCGCCACGCGCGTTCGGGCGCAGTGTGCCGGCGCCGGCCCGTCCCGTACCGATCCAGTCGTTATGCTGGCGTGGCGCTTATGTGTTGCGGAACGGTGCGATGGTCAAGCCTTGGGCATGATCCTTGTGTGGGCAGACGGCCGGTCCAGCGGAGGGCTCGCGGGCGGCGATGCTACTCGGACGGCAGGGCCGCGGCCTTGCGCACGGGCTCTGCGGACGGCGCGCGCCGCGGCGTCGCGGCGGCCAGCATCTGGAGCGACGGACGACGCGGTGGCAGCGGCACCTCGACCGCTTCGGCCGTCGCCTCGGCCCCCGGTGCCGGTGCGGCGGCGAGGGGCATCGGGGCGGTGGCCTGCGGCGAGAGGCGGAGTTCCGCGATCTGCGCCGGGGACGCGCCGGTTCCCGCGACCGCGCTGCCCAGGCCCGCGGGCCGGCGCGGCGGCAGCGGAACCTCCACGGCCGGGGCC
>NZ_JBFUGA010000115.1:0-18507 GCF_056403155.1 Methylobacterium sp. P3_A11 | reverse complement strand
GCCCCCGCCTCCGGCCGCGGCGGCTCGCCCGCGCCGGGGCCTGGGCGCCGCATCGGCCGGCCTCGCGGGGGCGCTGATCCTCGTCCTGCTGGCGGCGGGCGCGATCTGGTCTCTTCGGTCGAGCGCCCCGAAGGCGGAGACGACGCTGGCTGTCCAGAACGGCCTGGCGCCGAAGCCCCTGCCGCCGCTCTCGATCGTGGTTCTGCCCTTCGCCAACATGAGCAACGATCCCGAGCAGGACTTCTTCGCCGACGGTCTGACCGAGGACCTGACCACCGACCTGTCGCACCTGGCCGGCAGCTTCGTGATCGCGCGCAACACCGCCTTCACCTACAAGGGCAAGGCGGTCGACGTGAAGCAGGTCGGCCGCGATCTGGGTGTCCGGTACGTGTTGGAAGGCAGCGTTCGCCGCACCGGGGACCACGTGGTGCTGAACGCCCAGCTCGTGTCGACGGAGACCGGTGCGCATATCTGGGCCGATCGCTTCGATGGCGACCGCAGCCGATTGGGCGAGATCCAGGCGGAGTTCGTCGCGCGTCTCGCGCGCTCGCTGGACGTTCAGCTCAGTCAGGCGGAAGGCCTGCGGATCCTCCGGGAGGGCTCTCTCAGCCCGACGGCCGCCGATCTGAATATGCTGGGCTGGGCCGCCATGAACAGGCCGCGCACGCCCCCGAACACGCTGGAGGCGCGGAGCAAGTTCGAGCAGAGCCTGAGGATCGATCAGAACAATCCCGAGGCGAAGATCGGACTCGCGCGCGCGATCGCGCAAGCCGTCAACAGCCGGGTCAGCAAGGATCTCGCCGCCGATTCCCAGCTCGCCCTGCAACTCGCGAACGAGGGGCTCGCGGCGAAGCCGCAAAGTCCCATGGCGCATTACGTGAAGGCGGAGGTCCTTCGCGCGACCAAGGATTTCCAGCTGGGCCTGCGCGAGATCGCGATCGCCGTCGAGTACGATCCCAACATGGCGATCGCGCACGCGCTTGCCGGCATCATCACTCTCTGGGACGGGAAGGCCGACAGGACGTTCGAGCACGTCGAGAGGGCGATCCGGTTAAGTCCGAAAGACCCGCTGCTGAACGTCTGGGAATACTATATCTGCCATGCTCATACCCATCTTAAGCAATGGGAAGAGGCGATCCGGTGGTGCAACCGCTCGGTCGGGCACACGCCGTATTTCTTCGCCTATATAGACTTGGCCGTCGCCCATGCGTGGCTGGGCCACAAGGAACAGGCCCATGACGCCATCGAGAATGTGCTCAAGCTGATGCCCGGCTACACAATCCACACGCTGGCGACCGCCGATTACTCGAGAAATCCGACGTTCGTGAAAGAATACCAGCATCTCGTCGAAGGCGCGCGCATGGCCGGTCTGCCGGAGGGCTCGACGGATTGAGGTCAGGCGCCGCGCTTCTCGCGCGTGCGGCTCCTCTGTCCTGAGCGTTGGGGCTGACGGCCACAGTCGCCCAAGCACCGGCGGCCGCAGGCGAGACCGGTGGTAGACAGCCATCTGTCGGGAACTTGAGGCCAGGACGGCGAAAGCACGCCTCGGGCCTTGCGATGATCAAGCGATGCCCGGAGACCCGCTGTGCGACCGCTCAGCAGGGGTCGGACGCATCGGTCAGGTCGTTTCGCTCCACACCTCTTCTCGTCGATCGAGAAGAGGTTGGTGCGGCCAAGAGGACTCGAACCTCCACCCCTCGCGGGACTAGCACCTCAAGCTAGCGCGTCTACCAATTCCGCCATGGCCGCATCGGACGCGAAGATCCGTCCGTTCGCTCGACCTGTGCGCCCCGCGGGAGAACCCGGAGCCGCTGTCGTGTCGCGCGGCGCAGCGGATAACAGATCGTCCCGCCGCCGACAAGCGCCCCGCTCACAGGGAATCGTAGCCGCCCTCCAGGAAAGGCGCCGCGCCGTCGCCAATGCTGACGCCGGGTTCCACGATCGAAGCCGCCTTGCGGATCAACTCGGTCACCTCGACGGAGATGCGGTCGCCGGTCACGACGATCTGCCCACGGGCGATCGGATGGTCGTTGGCCAGGATCTCGACCATGTCGCTGTCGCTGGCCTCCAGCTCGATCACGGCGCCGCGGCCCATGCGCAGCAGCATGTGCAGGGGCATCCGCGCCCGGCCCAGCACCACCGTCAGATCGACCTTCAGGGTCTCGAAGACCGCCACCACCCGCCATCCCGTCTCGCGGCCGAAACCTTGCAACAGCCGGCCGCGGATGTTGAAGGCTTCGACCATCGACGCAGGATGGTGAACCCTTGGTAAACGCGCCCCGCCTCACCGTCAGTCCGCACGCCTTTCCGAAGCGGCCCGGCTCCGATTCGGTGGCCGGCCCGGTGGGCTGGCGCGTCAGCGACGCCCCCGTGGGCTACGAGGCCGCGCTCGCCTGGATGGAGGCGCGTGCCGAGGCGATCGCCCGCGGCGCGGCCCCCGAATGCGTATGGCTGCTGGAGCACCCGCCGCTCTACACGGCCGGGACGTCGGCGCGGACCGAGGACCTCGTGGCGCCGGACCGCTTTCCGGTCCACGTCACGGGTCGGGGCGGCCAGTACACCTATCACGGCCCCGGCCAGCGGGTCGCCTACGTGATGCTCGACCTCGACCGGCGCAGCCGCGACCTGCGGGCCTACGTGGCGAGTCTGGAGGCGTGGCTGATCGAGACACTGGCCGCCTTCAACGTCCGCGCCGAGCGCCGCGAGGACCGCGTCGGCGTCTGGGTGCGCCGCCCCGAAAAGGGGCCGGGGGTCGAGGATAAGATCGCGGCGATCGGCATCCGGGTCCGCCGCTGGGTCAGCTTCCACGGGATCAGCCTGAACGTCGAGCCCGACCTCGGCCATTTCGATGGGATCGTGCCGTGCGGCGTCCGGGAGCACGGGGTGACGAGCCTCGTCGACCTCGGCCTGCCGGTGAGCACGGCCGAGGTCGACATGCAGCTGCGCGCCGCCTTCGAGGACATCTTCGGGGCGACCGTGAACGAGCCCGCGGTGTGACCGCCGTCCGTCAGAAATCCGCGTGCAGCCGGGAGGCGAAGAAGTGCGCCGGCCCGCGATCGCGGTTGTACCCGGGGTTGTCGATGAACTGGTAGTCGAAGGTCAGGGTGACGAACTTGGTGAGGTTCAGGGCGTAGTAGGTCTCGATCGCGCGCTCGGTGCCGTAGTTGAGCCGGCCGTCGCCGACCAGCAGCCCGTAATAGCCCGCCGCGAAGGCCGCGCGGTGCGAGGGCGAGAGCCCGTTCATCGCGGCGCCCAGGCCGATTGTGTCGTCGGGCCGATCCCAGGCCTTGCCCTTGAGCGACAGGCCACCGGAAAAGCTCTGGTCGATGTCGGTGAACGAGATGTTCTCCGTGCGTCCGTCGTTGAGGCTGGCGCGGGCGAACAGTCCCAGTTCGGGCGTCAGCGCCTGCTCCAGGTTGATGTAGCCGCCGGTCTTGCGGCGGGGGCGCCGGGTCGCCGCCACCGCGTCGTTGATGTCGTCGAACAGGCCGCGCTGCGTCAGGGTGACCGCGTCGCGGTTGTTGGCCGAGACGCCGACATTCGAGAACAGGCCGATGCGGATCTTGCCGGGCTGCTCCAGCCACGGGAGAACGTGGCGCTCCTCGAACTCGACGTTCAGCCCCGCGCGCCGGAACACCCGCGGGTCGAGGACGTCGCTCGACGGCTCCTTGGGCACCTGCGTGTAGGCGGCGCGGACCGCGAATTCGGGCCGGTTGTATTCGGCGTAGAGCCCTTGCGTGAAGCCCGGGAGGTTCGCCGGGAAGTCCCACGCCGATGAGCCCCAGAGCGACCAGTTGAAGAAGTCGACCCGCGGATCGTGCGCGTAGATGTTGCCGTCGAAGAAGTCGCCCAGCGCGAACTTGCCGGCGATCACCGTGACCCGTTCGGAATCGTAGCGGGTGGCGACCTGGTTCGGCCCGTCCGGCACGTCCACGGTCTCGCCGCCGAGACCGAAGGTCTGCTTCACGTAATAGCGGTTCGAGCGCAGCTTCGGGAACGGGGCGCCGGCCTTCTGCGCCTCGCCGTTGACGAAGCCGGCGACGCCGAGCGTCCGCGACAGGCCGAAGCCCTGGCTGAACTCGGGATTGTAGTAGATCTCGGTACTGTCGGTGAGCTTCAGCCCGAGGAAGACCGTGGCCGTCGTGGTCTGCCGGGCCTGGTGCGGGAGCAGGCTCTGGGCGCCCTCGTAGGGCGAGCGGAAGCCCGGGACGGCCTGCGCGATCAGGGTCGTCTGCCCGTGCAGCGAGAAGCGGCCGGTGTCGCCGTTGTCGGGGTCGTGCGGCGCGGTCTCGTCCGGGTCCGGCGGCACGGTCAGGCCGCCCGGGAACCACATCAGCCGGGCGAACAGCTGGTTGGACGTGAAGCTCGCCCGGGTCGAGACCGGGCCGCCGGCATCGCCCGGCACCGCGCCCAGCGGGAAGCGCCGGCTACCGCCGAGATCGACGTAGCGGTAGTCGAGCCCGAGGGCGATGTGGTCGGTGACGGCGTATTGGACCCCCGCGCCGAGGGTGAAGCCGACATAGCCGAGGTCCCGCCGCGCCGTGTTCTGCCCGCCCGTGTCGAGATCCGGATAGGTGGCGAGGAAGCGCGCGTTCGCCCCCGCGAGCCCGAAGGTGCCGTAGATCAGGTAGCGGTCGAAGCTGTAGCCGATCCGGGCGCGCAGGGCACCGTAGAGATCGGTCTTGGCGCGTATGATGTTGAAGCCTGGATCGACGTCCGCGTAGCCGAAGCCCGCCGCGGTCGAGGGGACCGGCCGCTTCAGATTGGCCGCATCGAGGCTGGCCTCGACCCCGTAGACCCAGGGGCCTGCCTGCCAGTTCCAGCCGCCGAACAGGCCGCCGACCGCCGTCGTGGCGTTCTTGCCCTGGTCGCTGCGGCCCGTGGAATCGCCGCTGCGGAAGGCCGGAACCGCGCGACCGCCGATGGTCGTCGGGCCGAAATTGTAGGCGCCGTAGGATCCGCCGGCGCTGCCCTCGAGGCCGACATACCCGCCCGACCAGTCGGCATAGGTGGACCGTTCGGCGAGATGCGGAGTCGCGAGGTCGGCGCCCCGCGCGGCGACAATCGCCAGCAGGGGTGCGGTCAGTACCAGGGCTGCCGTGCGGGCCAGGGAAACGGAACGGGTTCTCATCCGACTCATTGGAAAAGTATAGCACGTGCTAAGACAGCGTCTGGCGTTGCGCAAGCCACGGTGCGCCGTCTCGCCACAGGCTGTCTCGCAGGTCATCGCCGTTCCGCGTCGCATTCTCGGATCTCCGCATGGCGATCGCATGACGATCCAGGGTTCGGCGACCCGGTCAAGATCCGGAATGTCGTTGGCTGACGAACATCTTCGTGAGAGTCTACGAAGCGCGCCGTGATGCTCGGGAAGGACAGGCGAATACGGTCTCGCCATCCGGGCGTCATCTCAGATTAGAATTGTTATTATTTGATGCAACGCGATTCCAGTTTGAACTTCGCGCGGGGTGGATTATGTGCGGATGCATGCACGCCTCGCACGTCATTCCGGTTCTCCGCGGCCTCTCCGTGGCCGCGCTCCTCGCGTTCGCGGGTGCCGCGCAGGCCAAGGAAGTGCCGATCGGGCCGCATGTGACGCGCAACGGCCTGGAGGTCGCAGCGGTCTACCTCCAGCCGATCGAGATGGATCCGCCCGGCATGATGCGCGAGGCCGCCAAGTCGGACATCCATCTCGAAACGGATATCCGGGCCGCCAAGGACAACCGCAACGGCTTCGCCGAGGGCGACTGGGTACCGGCGCTCGATGTCCGCTTCGAGGCCGTGAAGCTCGACGGCGACAAGCCCACCGACCAGACCGTGTCCGGGATGCTGATGCCGATGGTCGCCAATGACGGACCGCATTACGGCGACAACGTCAAGCTGTTCGGCCCCGGGCGCTATCGCCTCACCGTCACCGTCGCGCCTCCCGGTAGGGACAGTCATTTCGGCCGCCACGTCGACAAGGAGACGGGGGTCGGCCCGTGGTTCGAGTCCTTCTCGGTGACCCAGGACTTCACCTTCGCCGGCGTCGGCAAGAAGGGCGCCTACTGAAAGTGCCGGAGCTGCCCGTGTCCCGCTTGTATCGCCCCATCCGCACCTTCTCCGCCGCGCTGCTGATCGCCTGCGCGACTGGGCCTGCGCGCGCCGACGACATGCCGGTGATCAAGGTCGAGATGCGCGACGGTGTGATCCTCCCCGCGGTGATCGAGGTGCCGGCCAACACCCGGTTCAAGCTGGAGATCTCGAACACCGGCCAGTCCCCGGTTGAATTCGAGAGCGCGGAACTGAAGCGCGAGAAGGCCCTCGCCGCGGGCTCGACCTCGGCGATCGTGTTCCGCACCCTCGATGCCGGTACCTACCAGGTGTTCGACGATTTCCATCCGGACGCGAAGGCGACCTTGGTAGCCAAATGAGCGCGTCGACGGCAGCGCCGGTCATCCTTCCCCGCGCCGGGATGCCGGCGCGCCGGGCGGCCGTCGATGCAGGGCTCGCCCGGTTCGGCGACGGCCTGCGCCGGTACGGATGGATCATCCGGTCCATTCAGTGGCTGATCGTCGCCGTCTACGCCGTGCTGGTGATCGTCCCGGCGCTGCTGCCGCTCCCCGACAACGCCGCCCACATCTGGACGAACCTGACGCTCGCCGCGCAGTTCGCCTTCTGGGGAATCTGGTGGCCGTTCGTGCTGGTCAGCATGGTGCTGGTCGGCCGGGCCTGGTGCGGCGTCCTCTGCCCCGAGGGCGCGCTCAGCGAGTTCGCGAGCCGCTGGAGCCGCGGCTACGCCGTGCCGCGCTGGATCACGTGGTCGGGCTGGCCGTTCCTGGCGTTCGCCGGCACCACCGTCTACGGGCAGATGACCAGCGTGTACGGCTACCCGAAGCCGGTCCTCGCCATCCTCGGCGGCTCGACGCTCGCGGCGATCGTGGTCGGCCTGCTCTACGGACGCAACAAGCGGGTCTGGTGCCGCTACCTCTGTCCGGTCAACGGCGTCTTCGCGGTCCTCTCGAAGCTCGCCCCGGTGAGCTTTCAGGTCGACCGCGCAGCCTGGGCGGCCTCGCCCAAGCCCGCCCGCGGCGCGGCGGCGTTCAACTGCGCGCCGCTCGTCCCGGTGAAGACGATGCGCGGCGCCGGCGCCTGCCACATGTGCGGTCGCTGCAGCGGCCATCGCGGCGCGGTCCGCCTCGCCCTGCGCTCGCCCAACCACGAGATCGTCTACGTGGCGGGCGGAGAGCCCAGCCTCGACCAGACCCTGCTGATCCTGTTCGGCATGCTGGCGCTGGCGGTGGGCGCCTTCCAGTGGTCGTCGAGTCCCTGGTACGTCGACGCGAAGCAATGGGCGGCCACGTGGCTCATCGAGCACGGGACGACGTGGCCCCTGGAGCATTCGGCACCCTGGTTCATCCTGACGAACTACCCCGACCGCAACGACGTCATGACCCTCCTCGACGGCGCATTGCTGCTGACCTACATCGGCGCCGCGACACTCGTTCTCGGCCTCGCCCTGTCGGGGATCGTGGCGCTGGCGACCGTGACCCTCGGGGGCTGGTCGCTTCGGCGTTTCCATCACCTCACCCAGACGCTGATCCCCGTGGCGGGCTGCGGGGTCTTCCTGGGGTTGTCGGCGCTCACCGTCACGTTCCTGCGGGGTGACGGCATCGTGGTGCCCCACGTTGCCGAGATCCGCGCGGGCCTCCTCGCCGGCGCGAGCCTGTGGAGCGTCTGGCTCGCTTGGCGGGTGGCGGGCCTCGGCGCCGGCGGTCTCCGCCGGGTCGCGGCCTCGGCCTGCATCGCCGGCGCGGCCGCCCTGTCGGTGGTGAATTGGGTGCTCCTGTTCTGGATCTGGTAGCGCGCGGTTCGCGCGCGGCGCTTCGTACGACACCGTAACCCCTGGAGACCGCCATGATCGGCGCGTTCGTCATCGCCTTCCGCGAAGTCATCGAGGCGGGCCTCATCATCTCCATCGTGCTGGCGGCGACCCGCGGCATCCCCGGCCGGATGCGCTGGGTCCTGCTCGGGGTCGCCGGCGGGCTGGCGGGCGCCGGGGTCGTCGCCCTGTTCGCCGAGAAGATCTCCGACGCCTTCGAGGGCAACGGCCAGGACATCCTGAACGCCGCCGTGCTGATCGTCGCCGTGCTGCTCCTCGTCTGGCACAACACCTGGATGAGCAAACACGGGAAGGAACTGGCCGGCGAACTGCGCGCGGCCGGCGCGGCCGTGCGCTCGGGCGAGCGCGAGGCCGCGGCGCTGTCGATCGTGATCGGCGCCGCGATCCTGCGCGAGGGCGCCGAACTGGTGCTGTTCCTCTACGGCCTCGTCGCCTCGGGCACCTCAGGAGCCGACATCCAGTTCGGCGCGGTGGCGGGCATCGGGGCGGGCATGCTGCTCTCTGCGGCGACCTATCTCGGCCTCGCCTCGATCCCGAGCCGGTACGTGTTTTCGGTGACCAGCGTGCTGATCGTCTTCCTCGCCGCGGGCCTCGCCGCGCAGGCGGCTCAGTTCCTGGCCAATGCCGGCGTCGTGGACGTCCTCGGCCACACCCTCTGGAACAGCTCCGGGGTGATCGCCGAGAATTCCTGGCCGGGCCGCGTCCTGCACGCTCTCGTCGGCTACACCGACCGGCCGACGGCCCTGCAGGGCCTCGTCTACCTCGCGACGATCGCCGTGATGGTCGGCCTGATGCAGTGGAGCGCCGCCGACAAGCGCCGCGCCATGCGGACGGCCTGAGGCCGGCCGCGGACCGGGCAGGTCCGCGCCCCGGCCCGACTCTGGCCCGCCGCAACCGCGCCGGCTGCGGCGGACCGATCTCAGGTCGTCAGGCCGGCAGAGCCCATTTCGCCGGATCGGCCGGCTTTTCCTTGTAGATCGCCCCGTCGACATCGACGTGCAGCTCCGTCGCCGCGCCGTCGCCGCGCCGGGCCAGCAGCTCCACGTGCTTGGGCTTGCGGCGCGGCGTCCCCAGAACCGTCCAGCCCGCGGCCGTGGCCGCCGCCAGGGCCAGCGCGGGATCGGCGGGCAGGTCGGGCCGTGCCGACCCGGCTGCATGGTGGGGCTTCTTGTGATGGATCAGCACCGGCTCGCGGCCCAAGGCCGAGATCCGTGTGACCTTGATCTCCGAGGGGCGGCGTTCGCCCTCGACGGTCACGCGCAGGCCGGTCGCGAGGGCGAAGGCCTGCGCCCCCTTCGGACCGAGATCGGCGAGGTGCGTGCCGTCCTCCCCTTCGATGGTGAAGCGATGGGCGAAGACGTGTCGGATGGTTCCCGACAGGGACGTGGTCTCGTGATGCGGCATGATCTTCTCCGTGGAGCGCCCAACCGCAGGCGCATTCGATATATCGGAATCGATCGATCGCGCGTCAAGGTTGGCCGTCCGCGCCGAGCTGGCGGATTCGTACATCTGCTCTGACAACGCGGCGTCAGGCCCGGGCGCGGATTGCCTCTCCACCCAAGTCGGGCTTGTCCGACTTGGCCTCCTCAGTGCGGGCGAGGGACAGGGGATGGGCGGCATCCGCAGACAGCGCGACGGGCCTGCCCGAGAGACCCCCTCTCCCCGCTTGCGGGGAGAGGGCTCCGGCGACCTTGTCGTCGCTGGAGCGAGGCGGCAGCCGAAGGTGAGGGGGCGGTGCCGGAAGAGCCTCCTCCGGAGCCGCCCCCTCACCGCCGCTCCGGCTTCGCCTTTCGCTTCCCGCACGGACGACGCGGTCCGTGCGGGCCTCTCCCCGCGTGCGGGGAGAGGGGAACCCGCGCTCCGTTCTGAGATGTGTGACCATCGTAGCTGCACCGTGTCGGGCACCGTCACGCACCAGCCCGACGTCCCTGCGGAGCCCGGGCCGATCGCAGGGCTTGCCCGCGGAGCCGAGGGCCGCTCCCGAGAATCCGGGTCAGGCGCCGGTCGCGACCGCGCGCGCCGGATCGGCGCCCCATTCCGACCAGGAGCCGTCGTAGAGCCCCCGCGCCGGGCGGCCCATGGTCTCCAGCGCCAGCGCGATGATCGCGGCGGTCACGCCCGAGCCGCAGGTGGTCACGATCGGCCGGTCCGGATCGACGCCGCTCTCGGCGAAGACGGTCGCCAACGCGTCGGGGCTCTTCATGCGGCCGTCGTGCTGGAGCGCCGCGTAGTGAAGGTTGCGGGCGCCGGGCATGTGCCCCGGCCGGACGCCGGGCCGGGGCTCCGGCTCCTCGCCGCGGAACCGGGTCGCAGAGCGGGCATCCACCACCTGCGCCGAGCCGGTTTCTAGCGCCCGCGCCACGTCGTCCGCGTCCGCCACCGCCCCGTGGTCGAGGCGGGCGGTGAAGTGGCGGCGCGCATGCGCCCGTGATTCGCCCTCCTCGGTGGCGTAGCCCGCTGCCACCCAGGCCGGCAGGCCGCCGTCCAGCACCAGCGCGTCGCGGACGCCGAAGGCCTTGAGCATCCACCAGACCCGCGGAGCCGAGAACAGCCCCTGTCCGTCGTAGACCACGATCTGCATGCCGTCGCCAACGCCGAGCGCCCGCATCCGTGCGGCGAACACTTCGGGCCGCGGCAGCATGTGCGGCAGGCTCGATTCGGTATCGCTCATCGCGTCGAGATCGAAGCGGCGGGCACCGGGAATATGAGCGGCACGAAACTCGGCCTCGGGGTCACGGCTCGCGGCCGGGAGATACCAGGAGGCGTCCAGCACCACGATGTCGGGGGCGGCGAGGCGGTCGTGCAGCCATTCGGGGGACACGAGGGGCGCATGGGCCATGGTCGGCGGGTCCAGCTCTGTTCGCGTTGCGCCCGCACAGAACCACAGGTCGAACCCGGTTGCACGCCCGGGGCGCCGCCAGACGGGCGCGTTCGGCCGGTTTCGTCAGAACCGCCAATGCCAATCGAACGGCTGCCGGAATAACGCGAGCTACGCATCCTGCACCGTGGTCCGATGCGTCCCACGCAGGCTGGTCTTGTTTTAAGGAGCCGTAACCCCAGTTACGACAACATCATGACGCCAATCGCGTCGGTCGTCCGGCCGGCACCGTGTTGGCCGCCCCGGACGCACCGCTCGCGGACGCGTCCCGGGGACGCCGTCTGAACGAGATGCGTTCAAACCTTCCCTGTCTGCCGGGGCGTCCGACCCACAGCAGGATGCTTATTGAGCCGATCAACGCCATGAATCAACTCGTCCGCATGTCCCAGATCGGCGATGCCGAGACCGTCGAGGAGCCGTCGGCCGACCTGCGCGTCCCGTTCGCGCAGTCCGGCGCCTTCGTGTGCAAGTACATCATCGGCGAGCCGAACGACCGCGCCGTCTGCTGCGGCGCCCCCGTGTCCGACGGCAAGAGCTGGTGTGCCTATCACCGCCGCATCGTGTTCGAGCCGACCCGCCCCGGCCGCATCCGCTGAGATCCGGCCGCAGCATCCCGGCCGTCACTGGGTCCGCATGATCTGGATGACCGCCGGGGTGATGATGACCACGAACAGCACCGGCAGGAAGAACAGGATCATCGGCACGGTGAGCTTCGGCGGCAGTCCGGCCGCCTTCTTCTCCGCCTCGTTCATGCGCAGGTCGCGGCTTTCCTGGCTCAGCACCCTCAGCGCCTGGCCGACCGGCGTGCCGTAGCGCTCGGCCTGGATCAGCGCGGTTGCGACGGATTTCACGGGCTCGAGCCCGGTGCGCATCACGAGGTTCTCGTATGCCTGACGCCGGTCCGGCAGGAACGACATCTCGGCGGTCATCAGGGCGAGTTCCTCGGCCAGCACGACCGAGGACGTGGCGATCTCGGTGCTGACCTTCCGGAAGGCGTTCTCGATCGCCATGCCGGATTCCACGCAGATCAGCGTCAGGTCCAGGGCGTCCGGCCACGCTTTCCGGATCTCGGTCTGGCGCTTCTTGGCGGTGTTCACCAGGAACAGTTCCGGCGCCTTGATGCCCGCGTAGGCCGCGGCGATCACCATCCCGAACCGTACCAGGTAGGAGGTGTCGACGACCTCCAGCACGAACAGGTAGAACAGGGCGGCGATCAGGGTGGCCATCGGCGCCACCAGCCGGAAGAACAGGAACGCGGTCTCCGCCCCCTGGCCGCGATAGCCCGCCTGCATGAGCTTGCGCTTGGCCGTGTCGGTGCCGAGCCAGCGGCGCAGCTGGTAGCGTTCGACGATGGACTTCATGTAGGCCTTCGGCTGGACGCGCAGCGTCGCCCGGGTCACGGTCGGATCCGCGCGCGTCCGCTCGCGGCGCCGGATCTGCTCGCGCTCGTCGCTGACGAGCTTCATCCGCTTGCCGAGCCTGTCGGTTTCCAGGAAGGGCTGTGCCACCGCGTAGGCGGTCGCGGCCGCCGCGACGGCGGTCAGCAACGTGCCCATGAAGCGGGGATCGAACAGCTTTTCGGCGATGGCATCGATCATCGGGCGGAATCCGGCAGGAGGCGCACCGCGCCTAGAATTCGAAGGCGATCATCTTCTTGATGGTGAAGACGCCGATGGACATCCAGATCGCCGCGCCGACCAGCGCGATCTTGCCGGTATCGGTCGTCCAGAGCAGCGAGATGTAGTCCGGGCTCGTCAGGGCGGTGATGCCCGCCACCGCGAAGGGCAGGCAGGCGATGATCGAGGCCGAGGCCTTGGCCTCCATGCTCATCGCCTGGACCTTACCGCGCATCTTGGCGCGGTCGCGCAGCACGATGGAGAGGTTGTTCAGGGCCTCGGACAGGTTGCCGCCCGACTGCTGCTGGATGTTGATGACGATGGCGAAGAAGTTCACCTCAGCGGTGGGCACGCGTTCGAACAGGCGCGTGCACGCCTCGCCGAGCGAAAGCCCCATCGCCTGGGTCTCCACGACGGTCCGGAACTCGCTGCGCACCGGTTCCTCGGCCTCCCGCGAGACCATGCGGAAGCAGTCACCCACCGGGATGCCGGTGCGGATGCCGCGGACCACCACGTCCACGGCGTTGGGCAACTCCTTGTTGAACTTCGCGATGCGCTTGAGCCGCAGGCGGCGCAGCAGCAGGGCCGGCAGGCCGAACCCGCCCGCGAAGGCGGCCCCGAGCGCAGCGAGGGGGGTGTCGGTGATCACGAAGATCAGCATCCCGACGACGCCGCCGCTGACCGCCGAGACCGTGTAGAAGGTCCGCTTCGTCCAGCCGAGGCCGGCGCGGGCGAGCTTCAGCTCGATGCTGGCCTTCGAGGCGCCCTTGGCCTTGGCCTCGATCTCGCTCAGCGTCTTGGCGACCTGCTCGCGCCGGTTGACCGCGACGCCGCGGGTCGCAGCCCCGGAGGCGGACACGCCGATCGCCTTGAGGCGCTTGGTCGCCCGGCGCTCCCCGCCGAGCAGGGGCAGGATCGCCACGTAGGCGACGGCCGCCACGGCGATGCCGATCAGGCCCGCCGCGAGAGGCAGGTTGGCGGCGCCCGCGGCGGCGACGGGAAGGTCCGGCATGCCCTCAGCTCCGGTCGACGACCTCGGCGGCGTCGAGCGCCTCGCCGAGCCGCTGTTCCAGGCCGTAATAGCGGGCGCGCTCCCAGAATTTCGGCCGGCCGACGCCGGTGGAGCGGTGGCGCCCGATCAGCTTGCCGTTCGCGTCCTCCCCGACGATGTCGTAGAGGAAGATGTCCTGCGTGGTGATGACGTCGCCCTCCATCCCGAGCACCTCGGTGATGTGGGTGATGCGCCGGGAGCCGTCGCGCAGGCGCATGGCCTGGATCACCACGTCGATCGAGCCGCAGATCATCTCGCGCAGGGTCCGCGACGGCAGGGTGAACCCGCCCATCGAGATCATCGACTCGATGCGCGACAGGCACTCACGCGGGCTGTTGGCGTGGAGCGTGCCCATCGAGCCGTCGTGGCCAGTGTTCATCGCCTGGAGCAGGTCGAAGGCCTCCGGTCCGCGCACCTCGCCGACGATGATCCGCTCCGGCCGCATGCGCAGGCAGTTCTTGACGAGGTCGCGCATGGTGACCTGGCCCTGGCCCTCCATGTTGGGCGGGCGCGTCTCCAGGCGCACGACGTGCGGCTGCTGGAGCTGGAGTTCCGCCGCGTCCTCGCAGGTGATCACCCGCTCGTCGAGCTCGATGAAGGCGGTCAGGCAGTTGAGCAGCGTGGTCTTGCCCGAGCCGGTGCCGCCCGAGATGACCACGTTGCAGCGCGACTGGCCGATGATCTTGAGAACCTCGGCGCCCTCCGGCGAGATCGCCCCGAAGCGCACGAGCTGCTCCAGAGTGAGCTTGTCCTTCTTGAACTTGCGGATGGTGAGGGCCGGGCCGTCGATGGCGAGCGGCGGCGCGATCACGTTGACGCGGGACCCGTCCGGCAGGCGCGCGTCGCAGATCGGCGAGGCGTCGTCGACGCGGCGCCCGACCTGGCTGACGATCCGCTGGCAGATGTTCATCAACTGCTGGTTGTCGCGGAAGCGGACGCTGGTCAGCTGGATCTTGCCGTTGACCTCGATGAAGGTCCGGTTGGCGCCGTTGACCATGATGTCGGCGATGTCGTCCCGAGCGAGCAGGGGCTCGAGCGGACCGTAGCCGAGCACGTCGTTGCAGATGTCGTCGAGCAGTTCCTCCTGCTCGGCAATCGACAGGACGATGTTCTTGAGCCCGATGATCTCCGTGACGATGTCGCGGATCTCCTCGCGGGCGGTCTCCGCGTCGAGCCGCGAGAGCTGCGTGAGGTCGATCGCCTCGATCAGCGCCCCGAAGATCAGGCTCTTGGTGCGATAGTAGTCCTCGGAGCGCGCCGTCTCGACGACCACAGGGGGCGCCGGCGCGGGACGGGCGGCCGGTGCCGCCGAATCGCGCAGGACCGGCATGGTCGGCGCCGCCGCCCGTGTCTGCGGAATCGGCGCAGGCGCCGCCGATGCGCCGCCGGTCTGTCGCCTACCGAACATGGAGCGGATCCCTGGCGCTGCCCTGCGGAGCCTGTCGGGCGAAGGACGGCGTCCGCATCACGAGGCCTTGCGGCCGGCGAGCTTGGCGAGCAGCGGCTCCAGGAGGCTCGGACGGCCGCGCCGGTTCTCGGGACGCCCGAGGGTGAGGGCCGCCAGATCGTTGAACAGCTCCGCCACCTTCGAGCCGGCCTGGATCTCGGCGATCATCTGGCCGTTGTTGGCGGCGGTGCCGAACAGGGTCGGCTCGAACGGAATCGAGAGGGCCACCGGGCATTCCAGGGCCTTGGCGAACTCGGCGGTGCCAATCTCCGGCCGCTTCGGCACACCGACGCCGTTCAGGAGGATGCGGGGCGGTTGGTCGTTCGGGCGCCCGTGCTTCAGCGCGCCGAGCAGGTTCTTGGTGTTGCGCAGGCAGGCGAGGTCGGGGCCGGCCACGATCAGGATCTCGTCGGCCGCCGTCAGGACGCGTTTCGACCAAGCGCTCCATTGGTGCGGAATATCGAGGACCACGCAGGGCACGCTCGCCCGCATGTGCTCGATCAACGCGTCGAAGGCCGGCTCCGACAGGTCGATGGTCCGGTCGAGGCTTGCCGGGGCCGAGAGCAGGCTCAGGTTGTCGCTGCACTTGGACAGCAGCCGCTCGACCAGGGCCGAATCCAGGCGTTCGGGGGCGAACACCGCCTCGGCGATGCCCTGCGGCGGGTCCTGGTTGAAATTGAGGGAGGCGGTCCCGAAGGCGATGTCGAGGTCGGCGATCACCGTCTGGACGCCCTGGTTCCGGGCCACCGACCACGCGAAATTGTGCGCCACCGTGGAGGCGCCGATGCCGCCCTTCACGCCGTAGACCGCCACCGTCCGTCCCACCGGCTTGACGCCCGGGGCCGAGAACAAGTCGGAGATCGCCGCGATCAGGGTCAGGGGCTCGACGGGGGCCATCAGGTAGTCGGACACCCCGCGCTGGATCAGTTGCCGGTAGAGCGTCACGTCGTTCAGATGGCCGATCACCAGGACGCGGGTGCCCTCGTCGCAGACCTCGGCCAGGGCGTCGAGGCACTCGATCGGCTTCGAGCGCGCGCCCTGCATCTCGATGACGATGACGTTGGGGGTCGGCGCGTGCCGGTAGGCCTCGATGGCGGCGGCGCCGCCGCCCATCCGGACCTTGACCTGCGCCTTCTGCATGCGCCGATCGAGGGCCGCGCCCTCGATCATCGCGGCGGTCTCGCCGGTCTCGCAGAATGCCTGGATGGTGATCCGGGGCACCGGGGCGATCGTGCGCTCGGTTGTCTCGGACAGGTCTGCCATGACGGCGCTTTCGGGTTCGCGTTCGGGGCGCGGCGTGGGGGTGGCGGCGAGGCGGCCCGTCCTCAACGCCGTCTGTCCTAGTTGGTGACTTGGGACTTCACGGCGGTCTGCCCATCTTGACGCCATGTGGTTGACGGATCCTTGCCGTCCCGCAACTGGCCGATATCCCGGACCCGCTTGACCGTGTCGATGCGGCCTTCGGGGCGGCCCCGCACGAGGTCCACCGGATCCGCCACCTGGGCCGCCACGTTCGTCTGCATGGCACAGCCCAGGTTCCAGCTCGGCTGGTTGCTGTAATCGTTCGCGAAGCCGCGAGCCCCGAGGTCCTGGGGCCAGAGGCCGCAGGCATCCGACACCTTGGCCTGCATGCGCTGGAAGCTCAGACGGATCGGCGCGGCGAGGGTCGGCGCCGCCACCGCGTAGCCGGCGACCGTGATCTCGCGGGCGCCGACGCCGTTCTGCGTCCCGAACCGGCCGAGCAGCGCCGCCGTCCGCTCGACGGCGACCACTTGGTCGGGCGGGACCCCCTGGGGCACCTCCATCAGCAGGACGCCGCGGCCGTAGCGCCGATATTCCAGCATGAAGGCGTCGACATCGCGGGCTTGGCGCGGATCGAGATGGCCGACCCCCGTGGGGAATACGTCGAGGCTGCGGCTCCCGTCGGTCAGCACGATCGGGTGGCGCGCCCGGTAGTCGGCCACGGCGATCCCGCCTGTGGTGGCGGGGTCGCTCTTGCAGGCTGCCGCGAGGGCGCCCAACGCGCAGGCCGCGACGAGGCTCGCGGCGCGGCGGGACAGTGCGGGCGGGTAACGTCCGGTCATGGTTCCGATCCTGGGGCGCGGCGGGGACGCGGGGGGCGCTACTCGACGATGAAGCCGACGCGGCCGCGATAGGTGTGTCCGAGCGGCGGCGCGGCGGCGGCCCCGGGGGAGGCGACCTTGCCGTAGAGGCGGTTGATCTGGCCGAGCAGAACCGCCTGGCCGTCGGTGGAGTCGACGAAGTTGTCGTCAGGCCGGCTCACCTGCTTCGGCTCCATCGCCCGGGCGATGTAGGGCGTGCACATGATCATCAGCTCGGTCTCCTGGCGCTGGTAGTCGCGGGAGCGGAACAGCGCGCCGAGGATCGGCAGGTTGATCAGGCCGGGCAGGCCGGTGATCGCCTGCTTGTTCACCTGCTGGATCAGGCCGGCGGTCATCATCACACCGCCCGAGGGCAGCTCGACGGTGGTCTCGGAGCGCCGCACCCGGGTGCCCGGGACCACGACGGAACTGTTGCCGACGACGTAGGTGAAGCTCTGCTGCGGATCGATCTCGGTCACGTCCGTTGCGACGCGGATCGAGATGCGGTTGTCGGCGAGCACCACCGGCGTGAACGACAGGGCGACGCCGTAGGGCTTGTAGGTGATGCCGGGGGTGCAGACGCCACCCACCGTGCAGGCGGCCGAGGACGGCACCGGGAATTCGCCGCCGGCCAGGAACTTGGCAGCCTCGCCGGAGATGGCGGTGAGCGTCGGCTCGGCCAGGATCCGCGAGACACCCGCCTGCTCGAAGGCCTTCAGGGTCGCCTGGAGGGAGAACCCGCCCGACTGTATGGAGGCCTGGATCTGGTTGCCGCTGGGAGTCGACGGGTTGATCGGGAACGGTAGGTTGTTGATCAGCCCGGGCGAGGTCGCCGAACCGAGCGGGTTCAGCGCCGACCAGTTGCCGGTCATGTTGATCCCGAACTGCTTCAGGACGTTGCGCGACACCTCCACCACGGTGACGCGGAGCATCACCTGATCCTTGTTGCGGATCGTGAGGTTGTTGATGACCGCGCCGCGCGCTCCGGCGGCGACGCCGCCACTCGGCGCTCCCGCGGCCCCCGTGGCACCACCGGCCCCCGCGGCTCCGCCGCCCAGACCCACGAACGCGTTGGCGATGTCGATGGCCTGCTGCGCGTCCGCCGAGGAGTTTACCGACCCGGACAGCAGCACCGACGCGCCCGAGGAGCGCACGTCGAAGCGTCCGCCCGGGATGCTCTGGTTGAGCAACTCCCGCAGGGTTCCGAGATTGAGGTCCCGCGCCACGGTCACGTCGAGGGCGGCGATCTGCCGGCCCTCGGCATCCAAGATGAAGATCGAGGTCGCGCCGTCGGCCATGCCGATCACGAAGACCTTGCGGGTCGAGCGGACGACCGCGTTGGCCACCGCGGGGTTGGCCACGAACACCTCCTTGGCGTCCCGCGGCAGGTCGACGATCACGGAGCGGCCGGCGGTCAGCTCGACCTTCCGAGTCGAGGCGGATTCCGCAGTCCCGATCGTCAGGATCGGCGCGGGACCGAAGGTCTGGCGCTCCTGCGCGGAGGCCGGTCCGGCCAGGGCGGCCAGCAGGGCGA
>NZ_JBFUGA010000114.1:0-18633 GCF_056403155.1 Methylobacterium sp. P3_A11 | reverse complement strand
CCTTGGAGTAGTGTACCTTTGCCAACCACAGGGGGCGGAACGTGCCTGCCGGCGTCCTGTACGGCGCTCGTGCCGTTGAGACCGCCCAGGAGTACCGGACCTTTCCGTCAACCGTCACCCGCATGCGCTGAGCGGCCTTGTCGACCGTGATCAGTACGCGTGCCGGAGCCGCAACAGCGGGCCTCGTGACCTCGCCAGCGGGCGGCGTTCCGTGCGGCGGTTCGGAGGCAGCAGGGAGGGCACTCAAAGGATCGAGAGCCAGGGTTGCTGAGAGTGGCACCTCCAGAGCGCCTGCCGCGTTCGGGGGAGATGTGGTCGAACTCGAGGCGGGTGTTCTGTGGGTGGTGCTTTCCGACGATTCCGGCGAGGGAGCTACAACCGCTAAGATCCCGTGAGCCGCCGGGGTGCTCGTCTCGCTAGCCTCGGATGCTCCACTTGCTGCAGCGCCGGATGAAGCGGGCGGGTTGCGCAGCTCGGGGATAGGTCCAGGATTTTGGGAAGTGACTGCCTGCTCTGCTGACGCGACTGGAGGAGAAACACCTATCGCCGCAGATCTTTGTTGATCTAGCTTCCGCTGCGCGATTAGCTTCGCGGCTTGCTCTGCTTTGTCCTTTTGCAGCCGTTCCGCCGCCTCGCGTGCAAGCCGTTTATCGAGCTCCAGGCGATCATGTTTTGCCGCTTCTAGTACTTTGAACGGATCGACGAACTGGGCGGAAGCTAGGTGCGCGCCAGCTGTCGTGAGGATGCACGATGCAATCAGCAGCTTGATAACGTGCATCGTTCCTCTCCGGCGGGGACACCAAGCGTGGCCGCGTCAAGATAATCGGCCCTTAAAGTCAAGGTTCCGGGTACGGTTTGGCAAAGTGGCTGCAAATGGCCGATCGCTGCTGGTAGCGTCCGCTTACCAGACGTCGTCAGAGCCAGCCGAATGGCTGGATTGGGCGCATTGCAGAACGTCCGCTTACAGAAAGCTCTCAAGCTCCGCAGCTGACCCATTTTCTGCCATCCGGAAGGTCTGCTTGCTGGCGACTCGGTTAGCCTCGAAGGCCCGGGTCTGGCCGAATGCGACGTGTGTGCTTCGACCAAGCTGCAAGAGCATCGCCGCTGCGTTATGTCTCGAACCCATGCGATTTACGGCAAACGGCCCTTCCATCCCCGACGAGCTAATCGTCGCGCGGGATGCCGGCGACGTCATCCTCTTCTGCGGCGCCGGGGTAAGCCAGCAAGAGGCGGGGTTGCCGAGCTTCGCCGGGCTGGGACGCGAGGTGATCCGCCTCCTCGGCGCCGCAAAGGACAGCAGAGCCCGCCTCCTACTCGAACAGGCGCTCGCCCTGGCTCCCATGCCGGGCGTGGGAGGCCTCGTTGCGACCGACCGGGTATTCGGCCTTCTCCAGCGCGAGTTCGAAGTTTCCGACGTACGTGCGGCCGTGTCGGAAGCTATCCGCCCGCGCCCCGATGCCGGCCTAGGCGCCCATCGCGCACTGCTCGACCTTGCGACTGCCCGCGGCACAACCCGTCTTGTGACGACGAATTTCGACCTCCTGTTCGAGTCGTGCGATTCGACCCTGCTCAGCTCCGGGCCACCGAACTTGCCGGATCCGCGTAGCGACCGCGATTTCCGGGGCGTCGTGCACCTGCATGGCCGCGTTGACGAGGGCTACCGGACGGCTCAGGACGAGGAGTTCGTCGTCTCCAGCGCCGATTTCGGACGAGCCTATCTCTCGCTCGGTTGGGCGACGCGGTTCATCCAAGCGCTGCTGTCGCGGTTTCAGATCCTATTCGTCGGCTACACCGCCGACGACCCGCCGGTGCAGTACCTCTTGGAAGGGCTCAACCTGAGGGCCGGCACCCGAAACAGGCTCTACGCGCTTCAGCATGGCGACGAGCGTTCCGCCGTGGCGCTCTGGGAGCACCGCGGCGTCCAGGCGATCCCGTTTGACGACTTCGGAGGCCTCTGGGAAACGCTGGGGGCCTGGGCAGCACGCGCCCGCGATGGACAGGAATGGCACGAAGCGACGTTCGCCAGGGCGGCTTCCGGCCCCAAAGGGCTGCTGGCCCATGAGCGTGGGCAGGTCGCTCACGTTCTCACGACCGCCGAGGGCGTTCGCCGCGTCGTCGTGGCGGCAAAGCCATTAAACGCGGAATGGCTTCTCGTCGCCGATCCTGCGCAACGCTACGCGCGCCCGGGGGGAGGCATCCCGATCGACGACGGCGAGCCACCCTTCGACCCCTTCGATGCGCTCGGCCTCGATGACGATCCGCCGCCAGCGCCACCGGACCCAGAAAGCTTCCGGCGCGAACGGCCGGTACCTGCGGAAGCCATCGACCTCCTCCGATCGAACACCCTCGACTTCGAGCAAGGCGCGCGAAGCTCGGTCGTTTTGCTCTCAGGGCGAACGGGCGGGTTCGGTGCCGACCTGCCGCCCCGCCTACAGGGGATTGGGGTGTGGCTCCGACAAGTGGCGCACCAGCCCGTTGCCCTGTGGTGGGCAGCGCACCAGCCGGGGCTGCATCCGGCGGTGCTGGAAGGTATCGAGAACGCCCTGCTGCACGACGGAGGGCGCTTTCCCCCGCCCATCCTGCGCGGCTGGCGGATGCTGATCGCTGCTTGGGCCGATCGAAGGCCCGATCCGATGATGCTGAAGTACGACATCGAACGCCGGGGGAAACAGGAAGGGTGGAACGCCTCGCTGGTACGGGAGCTTGCCGCCCTCTATCGGCCGCGGCTTGCGGCGCAGGCGGCCTACGGCCTCCCGCACCCAATGGTCTGGGATTCTGAGGATCGGACCGAAAACGTCATCCACGTCGACGTCGACTATCCGCACCCGCACGAGGGCATCGATGTTCCCGATACATGGCTTGCGTACGCGATCTCGTGCTTTCGGAGCAATCTCGATCTATCCATAGCTCTCGAAGAGGAGATCTCCGGGACGGACCGCCTGCATATGCAGACTAGCCGCGGGCCGGATGGCGGCCCCGATCCCTCGGACGACAGCTACGGCATCACGGGCCCTGTCGTGCGCTTTCAGAGGCTGATGGCCCGTCTCGCGGCCGTCGATCCTGAGGCGGCGAGGGACCAGTTCCGTTCCTGGCCGACCCGCGACGAATACGTCTTCGCGCGGCTCCGCATCTGGGCAGCGGGCGCGGGCCTGCTGGACGGAGGGGCAGCGGGCGCCGTCTTTAGAACGCTGCCGGATCGAGCGTTCTGGGGCTCCACTCACGAGCGCGACCTCCTTTATGCCTTGCGCGACCGCTGGCGGGACCTTTCGGACGACGACCGAAGCGTCGTGGGGGAGCGTCTCCTACGGGGCTCCTACCCATGGGACACCGCCGTGGCAGGCAGGGAAGTCGAGCTGGCGGCGTACGACCGGCTGAATCGGTTGCATTGGCTGTCCACCCAGGGGGTGACGTTCAACTTCGACGTGGGCGGGGCGATGGACGCGCAACGGCTCGCGGCGCCACAGTGGACCACGCAGGCGGGAGACAGGGCGGCCGACTCGAATGCGCCGCAGGTGTTCTCCATCGAACGCGACACACGGCCGGATCCTCTCGACGGGGTCCCCATCAGCCACATTCTGCGCCGGTCGGCGGAGCTTCGGGAAACAAACTTCGCGGAGCGGACTGAGCGCGATCCCTTCCGAGGCCTTGCCGCTTCGAAGCCCGTCCGAGCTCTCGCCGCCCTTGCCCATGCCGCCCGCTCCGGCGAGGCACCCAGATGGGCTTGGTCCGCCTTCCTGGGAACAGAGAACCGACCCTCGGACCCGCCCCGCCTGGTCCGCTCGATCGCGGCACGTTTGTGTACCCTGCCGCCATCGGGCTTCCACGAGATCGCCTACCCGGTTTCCGTATGGATGGAGGCGGTAGGGGAGCGCTTCTTCGAAGATGTGGCAGATGCTCTACCCGGTCTGTGGCGGGCCTTGATGGCCGCCCTCCGCTCGGAAGACGGGCATGGTCGGCGCAGGCTGCATCGGTCCTGGGCGATGGAGGCGCTGAATGCCCCAGTCGGGAAGCTGTTCGGCTTGGCGATGAAGGATCCCGCGACAAAAGAGCTGAAAGCCGGCGCGGGCTTCCCGTCCCACTGGACAACGATGCTCGACGACCTCTTGGCACTACCCGGTGACTTGCGCCGGCACGCGCTAGTCATGCTCGGACATCAGGTCACCTGGCTCTTCACCATCGATCGGGATTGGACCGAGGGGTGGATGCTTCGGCTCGTGGACGACGACGGCCCGGATGGCGACGCCCTCTGGGAAGGTCTGCTCTGGGCCGCTCGTTTGCCGCCGCGTCCGCTCTACGGACTGGTCAAAAAAGCTTTGCTGGAACGCGCTATCTGTGATGGCGGCAGCGATCGGAGGGACAGGACCACGATCGTCGCGGGTTTCCTGCTCGCCGGTTGGGGCAGCACCGACGACGACGGCACGCCTCTCGTCCTGGACGATGAACTGCGCGAGACCCTGATCCATGCCAGCGACGAATTCCGCTCACGGCTCTTATGGCAACTTGAGCGATGGTGTACGGAGCCTGAGGCGCCCTGGCGAGACAAGGTGGGGGCGTTCTTCGAGCGGGTTTGGCCCAAGCAGCGGGCTCTGCATACGCCCGCGATGTCCAGGCAGCTGGCGAACTTCGCGCTCGCGAGCGGCGATCTCATGCCAAGGGTCGTCGCGTCGATCCTGCCGAGGCTGGTGCCGCTGCGGGATGCGGCCCTGCGCTTAGATTCCGGGAACCGCACCGACGAGAGAACGCCTGCGAAGGACCATCCAGGCCCGCTTCTCGACTTGCTCTGGGCAGTCCTCGGCGAGGATGTGTCGTTGTGGCCCTACCGGGTCGAGCATTTGCTCGAAGGCCTGGCCCAAGCTCCGGAAACGGCAGCAGATCCAAGGCTTTCCGAGCTTCGCCGCCGCTTGGAGCTGAGGTAGCGAACGACGTGCCTGGATTGGGCGCCGAACCGAAGGCCTGCTTCCTGGACGAAGGACAAGGTCCGATAGTGGCGCGCAGCTGCGGCGCGGCCGGATTGCGTTCGGGGTGTGACGCTGACGGCTCTTCAAACGGAGCCTCATCATGCTGTCAGATAGCGACACCACCCGCCAACCCCAGAACCTCGGCCGCCTCATCGGCCCGAAGGCGCCGTTTAAGCCGATGCATCGGGGCGATCCGTACCCACCTGCAGCACGAGGGTCACACTCGCGACCTTGCGCTGTTCATGCCAGTGAGGCCGGACCGGAAATTAGATCGCCGGTTCGTCCCGCGGCTTGCGTTACCCGAATTGTTACCCGCAGCGGCGAGCAGGACCGCCGCGGGCCAGGTAAGTTGCTGAGAACAGTGGTGAGTGCGCTGGGACTCGAACCCAGGACCTACAGATTAAAAGTCCGTTAGAGCCCATTTCGACGCCGCCCAGACCCGCCGCTCACGGCTTAGCTTACGCCCGGCGCGGTTGGCGTGTGAAATCTAAACGAGCGATTTGAGGCCGTGCTGTCCGGACCACAGCTTCGCAAGGGCGAGGCGCGGCGGTGCCCAAGCTCCGGACGCGAATCACAACTGACGATTATGGGGCATCCAGGCGCGCATCTCCGCTGCGAGAGCGCTCATTGGCAACCACTACCCGAGAAACGGCAGAAGTTTGCGACAGGACCCAAATCGGACCCAAAAAACGGCCATATTGGCGGGCGAAAATCCGTCCACCAATAACTCATTGCCGCCGCGAAGAAAAATGGTCGGAGTGGCGGGATTCGAACCCACGACCCCTAGTCCCCCAGACTAGTGCGCTAACCGGGCTGCGCTACACTCCGACGCCGCTAGGGCTCGGCGCTCTTAGCCTCCGCGCCGCGCCCGCGCAACCCCTTCGGTGGCGGCCTCCGGCGCGGATGAGCTGGCTCTCGCGGGCCATGATCGCTACGGGGAGCCCCCGCCCAGTCGATTGCCAGAGGATCATGTCGGAACGACCGATCGCCTTCGATCTCACCCGCCTCGTCACGCGTCTGCGCCACGCGAGCCCGTCGGGGATCGACCGCGTCGATCTCGCCTACGCCCGCGCCTATCTCGGCCGGTCGGATACGGGCGTCGGCGTCGTCGCGACGGCGTTCGGACCGCGCATCCTCAACCGTGAACGGGCTCTGGCGATCGTCGAAGCCGTGGCGGCCGGCTGGGTCGAGGATCGGGAGGCCGCATCGGACCCGGTCTATCTCCGGCTGGCGACCCTCTGCGGAGATCCGGCCGCCGCGCCGCCCGCACCGGTTTCGTCTGCGTCGGCGCGGCCCGCGGACCGACGCCGGATCCAGATGCGGAAAGCCGCCGAGATCGCGGTCCGCGGCCGGCCGGTCGCCGCCCTGCCCAGGGACGCGCTCTACCTGCATACCTCGCATCTGCGCCTCGACGACCCGCGCCGGTTCGACTGGCTATACACGCGGCCGGACGTGCGCGCGGCCTTCTTCGTCCACGACATCATCCCGATCACCCACCCGGAATACGGCCGGTCCGGTGAGGCCGACCGCCACCGGGCGCGCCTGCGCACCATCGGGCGGCACGCCGCCGCGATCCTGGTGAATTCCGCCGATACCGGTCGGCTCACCCTGGCGCATCTCGCCGCTGAAGGGTTCGGGCGGCCGCCGCTGGCGGTGGGGCACCTCGGAGTCGAGCCCGCCTTCGGGCCGAACGGGCCGCGGTTCCGGCCGGACCGGCCGACCTTTTTGGTCTGCGGCACCATCGAGTCGCGCAAGAACCACCTGCTGCTGTTCCAGATCTGGCGGCTCCTGGCCGAGCGCCATGGTGCCGCCGCTCCGCGGCTCATCGTGGTCGGCCGCCGGGGCTGGGAGGCCGAGAGCGCGATCGATATGCTGGAGCGCTGCCCCGGTGTGCGGGACCACGTCGTCGAGGCCTCGGGGCTGTCCACGCATGGGCTCGCCGCCCTGATGCGCAGCTGCACCGCCTTGCTGATGCCGTCCTTCACCGAAGGCTACGGGATTCCCGTGGTCGAAGCGGCTGCCTCCGGGCTGCCGGTGATCGCCTCCGACATCCCCGTCCACCGGGAGATCGCCGAGACCTTCGCGTCGTTCCGCGATCCGCTGGACGGTCCGGGTTGGATCGCGGCGATCGAGGCGCTCGCACGCCCCGACGGGAGCGCGCACGCCGAACTGGCCGGACGCTTGGTCGGATACCGGCCGCCCGACTGGGAGACGCATTTTGCCGCCGTGAACCCGGTTCTCACGGCGCTCTGAGGTGTCGGCGCGGCCTCGACCGGGCCGGAGGTCGGCCGCTGCGCGCGGACGGGCTCAAGTTGCGCCGCCGGGGCCTGACGAATAAGGAAAAGCGTCAGTCAGCCAGGCTGAGCCCCAAACGGGTTGAACGGAGATCCTGCCGATGCGGGTGGTCGACCTCGATCGCGAGACAGTCAAGCGCGGGCTCAGCGATGGTTCGATGCTGGTCATCGACGTGCGGGAATCGCATGAATACGAGGCCGGGCACATCCCGGGCGCCGTCTCGCATCCGCTGTCCGATTTCGATCCGCAGGCCGTGGCGGCCCTCTTGGCCGAGGATGGCCGGCGTCCGGTCTTCTCGTGCGCCTCGGGCGTGCGGTCGGTCCACGCGCTGATGGCCGCGCAGAATGCCGGGCTCGAGATCACGGAGCACTACAAGGGCGGCTTCAAGGACTGGTACGGCGCCGGCGAAACCATCGCCTGACCCGTCGTTTCAATTTGGCTCACGAGGCCGTGATGTGCGCTCGCGCACAAGCTGCGGCGGGGTACGCGGGTTACGGCCCACTCGCGGCGGAACAATCGTCAAGCTCGGCGCGACCGGACGGTCGGCCAACGGACAGCAGGACCCGATGCGCAGCCGGCTTCCCAGCCTTCTCACCGTCTTGTCAGGCCTGATCGCGGGGCTCGCCGCAGGCCCCCTCGCGACGCCGGCCCGCGCGCAGGCGCCCGGCGGCCCGCCGCCCAAGGTCACCGTGGCCAAGCCCGTGGTGCGTGAGATCGTCGAACAGGATCAGTATACCGGCCGCTTCGACGCGATTGATTATGTCGAGGTCCGCGCCCGCGTCACCGGATACCTCGAGAAGATCAACTTCACCGACGGCCAGACCGTGAAGAAGGGCGACGTGTTGTTCGTCATCGACCGGCGCCCCTACAAGGCGGCCCTCGAGCAGGCCCAGGCGGCGCTGACCTCCGCGAAGGCGCGCCAGTCCTTCTCGCAGACGGATCTCGAGCGCGCCCAGACCCTGTCCCGGAGCGGCAACATCTCCGAGCAGGTCACCGACCAGCGCCGGCAGGCTTCGCAGACCGCCCAGGCCGACGTCGACAGCGCCCAGGCCGCCCTTAACAACGCCCAGCTGAATTACGACTTCAGTGAGGTGAAGGCGCCGATCAACGGTCGGATCAGCCGGCGGCTCGTCACCGAGGGGAACATCGTCAGCGCCGATCAGACGATGCTAACGACGATCGTCTCGTTGGATCCGATCTATTTCAGCTACACGGTCGATGAGAAGGCGTTTCTGAAATACCAGAGCAGCCTCGGCATCGGCATGGGCCAGACCCAGCAGGGCAAGGGCGTGCCGATCCTGATCGCCCTGTCCGGCGAGCCGAAGCCGACCCGCAAGGGTACCCTCGACTTCGTCGACAACCGGGTCGACAACGCCACCGGCACGATCCTGCTCCGCGCCACGGTCCCGAACGGCGACCTGTTCATCAAGCCGGGCCTGTTCGGCATCGTCTCGATGCCGGCGACCAAGCCGTTTCAGGGCATCCTGATCCCCGACGAGGCGGTCGCCGCCAATCAGGACAAGCGCATCGTCTACCTGGTCGGCCCCGACAACGTCATCCAGCAGAAGGACGTGGTGCTGGGTCCGAAGGTCGACGGCTACCGGGTGATCCAGTCCGGGCTGAAGGGCGACGAGACGGTGGTGGTCAACGGTCTCTCGCGGGTCCGGCCCGGCGCCAAGGTGACCCCCGAGACCATCGAGTTGCCTCCGAGCAAGACGTGAGCCCGGGCGGCTCACCGCAACCGCGTTCGAGCGCGCCCTGCAGCGCCCCCCGCACCGACGACGCAGGGCCCCGTCCGGGAGACCGGCGGGCCTCAGAGGTTTGACCGATGCGTTTCGCCCATTTCTTCGTCGATAGGCCGATCTTCGCGTCCGTCACGTCGATCGTGTTCCTGATCCTCGGCTTCGTGGCCTACGAGAGCCTGCCGGTCTCGCAATATCCCGAGATCGTGCCGCCGACCGTGACCGTGCGCGCCTCCTATCCGGGCGCCAATGCCGAGACCGTGGCCGCCACGATCGCGACGCCGATCGAGCAGGAGGTCAACGGCGTCGACAACATGCTGTACATGACGTCGTTGTCGACCAACGACGGCAACATGCTGCTGACCGTGACCTTCAAGGTCGGCACCAACCTCGATATCGCCAACGTGCTGGTGCAGAACCGGCTGTCGGTGGCGCAGCCGCGCCTGCCGCCGGACGTGCGCAACCTCGGCGTGACCGTGCGCAAGGCCTCGCCCGACCTGATGCTGGTCGTGCACCTGCTCTCGCCGAACAAGACCTACGACCAGAACTATCTCGCCAACTACATCTACCTGAACATCCGCGACGAGCTGCTGCGCCTCGACGGCGTCGGCGACATCACGATCTTCGGCGGCAACGAGTATGCCGAGCGGATCTGGGTCGATCCCAACAAGCTCGCCGCCTACGGTCTCTCCGTCACCGACGTCACCACCGCGCTGCAGGAGCAGAACGTGCAGGTGGCGGCCGGCCAGCTGAACGGACCGCCCGCGGCCAAGAGCGAGGCGTTCCAGCTCGTCGTGCAGTCGCAGGCGCGCTTCAAGACGCCGGAGCAATTCGCCGAGGTGATCATCAAGGCCCAGGACGGGCGCCTCGTCCGGGTGAAGGACATCGCCCGCGTCGAGATGGGCCAGAAGGACTACACGACGAACTCCTACCTCAACGACACGCCCGCGGTGGGAATCGGCGCGTTCCAGCGCCCGGGCACCAACGCCCTCGACGCAGCCGCGTCGGTCAAGAAGGTGATGGAGGTCGTCAAGAAGAACTTCCCGCCGGACGTCGAGTACCGCATCGCCTACAACCCGACGGAGTTCATCGAGGAATCCATCCACGAGGTCTACAAGACCCTGTTCGAGGCGGTCGGCCTCGTCGTCATCGTGGTGCTGGTCTTCCTGCAGAGCTGGCGGACCGCGCTGATCCCGGTGATCGCGATTCCCGTCTCGCTGATCGGCACCTTCGCGGCGATGGCGGCCTTCGGCTTCTCGCTCAACAACCTGACCCTGTTCGGGCTCGTGCTCGCCATCGGAATCGTGGTCGACGACGCGATCGTGGTGGTGGAAAACGTCGAGCGCAACATGGCCGAGGGCCTGTCCCCGGGCGACGCCGCCCACAAGACCATGGACGAGGTCGGCGGCGCGGTCATCGCCATCGCGCTGGTGCTCGCCGCGGTGTTCGTGCCCACCGCGTTCATCCCGGGCATCTCGGGCCAGTTCTACAAGCAGTTCGCGCTGACCATCGCGGCCTCGACGCTGATCTCGGCCTTCAACTCGCTGACCCTGTCGCCCGCGCTCTGCAAGCTGCTGCTGGTGCCGCATCACGCCCGCAAGGAGCCGAAGTTCTTTCTGACCCGGTTCGTGAACTGGCTGGCCAACGGCTTCAACCGCGCCTTCGACGCGACGTCGAACGCCTACGGCCGGACGATCCGCGTCCTGACCGGCGGCATCGTCGGCCTCGGCGTGATGCTGCTGGTCTATGCCGCGGTGATCGCCGGCACCCTGCACCTCGCGCAGACGACGCCCACGGGCTTCATCCCGGACCAAGACCAGGGCTACCTGATCGGCGTGGTCCAGCTGCCCTCCGGCGCCTCCCTCGACCGCACGACGGACGTGATCCTGCGCGCCGCCAAGCAGGCCCGGACGGTCGACGGCGTCGCCAACGCGGTGATCATCGCCGGCTTCGACGGCGCGACCTTCACCAACACGACGAATGCCGGCGTGATGTTCCTGACCCTCAAGGGCGCCAAGGAGCGCGCGGTGACCGGCCGGAGCGCGGCCGTGATCACAGGCGACGTGCTCAAGGCGACCTCCGACATCCAGGAGGCCCGGGTCATCGTGATCCCGCCGCCGCCCGTCCGCGGCCTCGGCAGCGGCGGCGGCTTCAAGATGCAGATCGAGAGCCGCCAATCGTCGGATATCGGCCCGCTGATGGCCGCGGCCGGCGAAGTGCTGGGTCAGGCCAATCAGAGTTCGGACGTGCAGCGGGTCTTCACGACCTTCGACAACTCGACGCCGCAGCTCTTCCTCGACATCGACCGCACCATCGCGCGGATGCTGAACGTGCCGCTGGCCAACGTGTTCTCGTCGGTCCAGGCGGATCTCGGCGGCACCTACGTGAACGACTTCAACACCCTCGGCCGCATCTACCAGGTGCGCCTGCAGGGCGATGCGGCGTTCCGCACGTCGATCCAGGACATCTCGCAGATCAAGGTGCGATCCTCCACGGGCGCGCTGGTGCCGATGGGGACGCTCGCCTCGGTGC
This sequence comes from Methylobacterium sp. P3_A11, assembly GCF_056403155.1. NCBI lineage: Bacteria > Pseudomonadati > Pseudomonadota > Alphaproteobacteria > Hyphomicrobiales > Methylobacteriaceae > Methylobacterium > Methylobacterium sp. P3_A11. The sequence goes on along the minus strand of NZ_JBFUGA010000114.1, from coordinate 7,106 downwards.
GGGACGTGACCGGTCCGCAGATCGTCCAGCGCTTCAACCTGTACTACTCGGTGCCGGTGCAGGGCGTGGCCAAGCCCGGCGTCTCCACCGGTCAGGCGCTGACCGCCATGGAGGAGATCGCCAAGAAGGCCCTGCCCGACGGCTATTCCTACGACTGGACTGAGATCGCCTACCAGCAGAAGGCCGCGAGCGGGACGGCCGGCGCCGTCTTCGCGCTGGGCGTGCTGCTGGTCTTCCTGGTCCTGGCCGCGCAGTACGAGTCCTGGGCGCTGCCGCTGGCGATCCTGCTGGTGGTGCCCACCGGCGTGCTCGCCGCCCTCGCGGGCGTGCAGTTCCGCGGGCAGGACAACAACATCCTCACCCAGATCGGCCTGATCGTGCTCATCGGCCTCGCGGCCAAGAACGCGATCCTGATCGTCGAGTTCGCCCACGACATCGAGCAGCGGGAGCATCGCGGCCCGGTCGAGGCGGCGGTGGAAGCCTGCCGTCTCCGCCTGCGCCCGATCCTGATGACCGCCTTCGCGTTCATCCTCGGCACCCTGCCGCTGGTCATCGCGACCGGTCCCGGCGCCGAGATGCGCCAGGCCCTCGGCACCGCGGTGTTCTTCGGGATGATCGGTGCGACCTTCTTCGGCCTGTTCCTGACGCCGGTCTTCTACGTGGTGATCCGCCACTTCTCGCTCTGGCTCGGCCGGTTCCGGAAGACGCACACGCACGGCGATCCCGGCGACGCCGCCCCCGCCCACGGCTGACCCGCCGCGGGGCCGCATCATGGAAGCCGCATCCGGTCCGTGGGGATCGGGTGCGGCTTTCGCGCGACGAACCGGGGCGCCCGGTGTAGAGGCTTGCGGAATGCATGCCCTCGGCCGCCTGATCCTCGGGGCCTTCGCCCTCCTTCTCGCCGTCCCGACGGGGTTTGCCGTCCTCGTTCTGGCCCTGTTCGTCGATCCGGCCGCGCAGGCGTGGCTGACCGGCGGGGCGCTCGCCGGCCTCGACATGGCCCTGTCCGACCTGTCGGCCGGCCTGCCCCCCGAGGGCCTCGCCCTGTTCATCGTCGGCCTCGCGAAGGCCCTCTTCGTTCTGCTGTTCGTCCCCCCGGCCCTGATCGGTCTCAGCGGCGAGATCCTCGGCCGGCGCGGCCTTCTGTGGTACGGCGCCGGCGGCGGCCTTCTGACCGCCGCTCTCCCCTGGCTGACCCGTGGCGCGGTCCGGTCGGCAGGGGGCGCACGCGATCCCGGCCTCCTCGCCGCCGAGGCGCGCCTGACGCTGATCCTCTTCGTCGTCGGCGCCAGTGCCGGCTTGGTCTATTGGCTCGTTGCCGGGCGTGGCGCCGGGCTGGCCCGGGACGGCCGCATCGCCGCGGACGCCTGATCGACCCCCGCGACGTCGCCCTTGGCCGCGGGCGGGCGGGCGCGCTACAGGGAGGCCGCCACGTCACGGTTTCCGATGATCGCCCTTCGCTCCCTCACCTTCAACGTCTGCTTCTACGCGACCACGGCCATCCTGGCGGTCGCCGGCCTGCCCATGCTGATCTCCGGTCGGTCGGTGCTGCGGCTGGCCCGGATCTGGGGACGGATCACCCTGTGGCTGCTGCGCGTCGTCGCGGGGACGCGGGTCGAGTTCCACGGCCTCGAGAACATCCCGCCGGGGCCGCTGCTCGTGGCCGCCAAGCACCAGTCAGCCCTGGAGACCCTGGCCCTGTGCACCGTGCTGCCGGACTTCGCCTACATCCTGAAGCGGGAATTGCTGCTGATCCCGCTGATCGGTTGGTACCTCTCGCGCAGTGGCATGGTGGCGATCGACCGGTCCAAGGGCACCCGGGCCATGAGCCTGATGAACGGCGCCGCGGCCGAGGCGATCCGGCAGGGGCGCCAGCTCATCATCTTCCCCGAGGGGACCCGCCGCCCGGTCGGCGCGCCCCCCGCCTACAAGCAGGGCCTGTCCCACCTGTACACGGCGCTGAATGTTCCCTGCCTGCCCGTGGCCCTCAACACCGGCCTGTTCTGGTCCCGCAACAGCCTCGTGCGCAGGCCCGGCACGGCGGTCATCGCGTTCCTGCCGCCGATCCCCCCGGGGCTGACGCGGCAGGCGTTCCAGACCCTGGCGCAGGAGCGCCTCGAGACGGCCTCCAACGCCCTCGTCGACAGGGGCCTTGAAGGGCTCGCCGCCGTAGGACAGGCCGTCCCGGAAGCCGAGACTTCGGCGGCTGCAGAACCTCGCCGCTGATCGGTCGGTCGATGCCCCGGAAAGCCGCGATGCCGGCCGCTCCGGCTTGTGGATAACGGGCGCAATTCCCACATCCTCCCTCAGGAACGTCGTGCTTGACGGCTGTGGATATCGCGCGCTAGGTTGGAACAAATGGCGAACAAAAGAGCCCTGTCCTGGTCGGCCGCGCTCCGCGACCTGAAGGACGATCGCACGCGGAGACAGGATGTGCGTGAAGAACGTCTCAAGACGACGGCAGGCCTGCGCGGTTCCCCCGCGCTTCCGCTCTCGGCCTGGCGCGGCCGCTCTGGCCGGCGCTACGTGGTGGGCGTCCATCCGGCCGGTGGCTTCGACCTCGACGAGATGGCCGAGGCGGTGGTGATCGCCGTGCGCCGGGACGGCGCGGGCATCGCCGAGATGGTCTCGGTCGCCAGTTCCCGCGAGAGCCCCCGCGATCATCTGCGGCGGACCTGGCTCGACCGGGTGCGCCGTCGGGGCGCCACCGAGATGCACGTTCATCGTCTCGCCGAGAACGAGGCCGAGCGGGTGGCGATCGTCGAGGACCTGCAGGTCGACCGCGTCGAGCCGGCGCAGGTCTGATCGAGAAATCCGCACCGGATCGTCGCGCGCCTTTTCGCGCGGCGTCGACGGAGCGCGGCGCTGCCCCAGTTTCGCCCCTTGCGTGGCCTCATGCCGGGGGGCGCGATGGTCCCAAGGGACCCGGGACGGGGAGCGGAGTGCATGGTGCAGGATCGGACGCGGCCGGAAGCGGCCGCCCAGGCTCGACCGGCAGGCGTGGCGCGGCGCTCACGCCTCGGTCTGTTCCTGCCCTACATTCTGCTCGCCGTCGTGGTGGTCGGATGGTCGGCCGGCTGGTTCTGGATCCGGGGACGCGCGGCCGGTGAGATCGACGGCTGGATCGCCCGCGAGGCGGCGGCGGGTCGTACCTGGACCTGTGCGGACCGTTCCCTCGGCGGTTTCCCGTTCCGCATCGAGCTGCGGTGCAGCGCCGTGACCCTGGAGCGTGCCGACGGGCGGTTCCGGCTCGGGCCGAGCACCGCCGTGGCGCAGATCTACCAGCCCCGCCTCGTGGTTTTCGAGAGCGCCGGACCCTTCCATGTCGAGCAGGGCGCGCTGACCGGGGACGCGACCTGGAGCGGGCTCCAGGGCAGCTTCCACGGGGCCGCCGAGGGCTTTACCCGGGCCTCACTGGTGGTCGACACGCCCAACATCACCGTCAAGGGCGCCGAACCGGGGCCGATTGCGGTTGCCGGCCGGCACATGGAGCTGCATGCCCGCCCGACACCGGGCCGCTACGAATCCGACGGTGCCGTCGACATGAGCCTGCGCCTGAACCAGGCGGCCGTGCCGCAGCTCGACGCCCTCACCGGTACGCCCGACCCGGCCGATCTCGTCCTGGACGCCACCCTCACGCAGGCCGCCGTGCTGCGGACCGGAACTGTGGCCCGCGAGCTGGAGCGCTGGCGTCAGGCCGGCGGCACCCTGGATCTCGCGGCCCTGTCGCTCGCCAAGGGCGCACAGCGGGTCCAGGCCAAGGGGACGCTGGTTCTCGACGCCCTGCATCGTCCGGCGGGTCAGATCGATCTGCGGGCCGCCGGGATCGATGCGCTGGTGGGCGGCATCGTGGGCCAGCGCTTCGGCTCCGACAGGGGCGCGCTGGTGGGACAGTTGGTCGGCGGCCTCCTCGGCCTGAGCCGTCGCCCGGATGCRGAGACGCCGGGCGATGCCGCGCCCTTGAAGGCGCTGCCGCCCCTGCGCCTCGTCGACGGGAAGGTCGTCTTCAGCGGCTTTCCAATCCCGAACGTCTCGGTGCCGGCGCTGTACTAGACCCGCCGTCGATCGCGCTGCGGCGCTGTCCAGACCGATGTCCGACGTGCGGGCGATCCTGCGCCGGCCACTTCCCTGAGGCAGCGTCACGGCGCCGTGGGGCATGGTGCACAATCGGGATCGTCATGGCCGCCGCCGCCGGCCGGCGCCGGGGTGTGCAAGACCGCCACGGGGGCCTGATCCGCACGGCACCATCCGCTATAGGAGGCGCATGGCCTCGACGACCGTCCCCCCGACCCGCATCAAGATCTGCGGGCTCAGCACCGAACCGACCCTAACCGCCGCGCTGGAGGCCGGGGTCGACTGGATCGGGCTGGTGCATTTTCCCCGCAGCCCGCGCCACGTCGCGCTCGCGCGGGCCGCTGTGTTGTCGGCCCGCGCCCGCGGGCGCGCCGAGCGCGTGGTCCTGCTCGTCGATCCCGACGACGCCTTGGTCGCAGCCGTCCTGGAGGCGGTGGATCCGGATCTCATCCAGCTGCACGGGCGCGAGAGCCCGGTGCGCGTCGCGGCCATCCGCGCGCTCACCGGCCGGCCGGTCATGAAGGCGCTCGGCCTCGCCGCCCGCGAGGATCTCGCGATCCTGCCGGCCTACACCGCCGTGGCCGATCGAATCCTCCTGGACGCCAAGGCGCCGCCGGACGCGGTCCTGCCGGGCGGCAACGGTCKCGCGTTCGACTGGGGGATCCTGGCCGGATGCGATCTTCCTCCCGGCACGATGCTCTCGGGCGGCCTCGACGCGGTCAACGTCGCGGAGGCGGTCACCCGCACCGGAATCACCGCTGTCGACGTCTCATCGGGGGTCGAGTCGGCGCCCGGGGTCAAGGACCCGGACAGGATCGCGGCCTTCGTGGCGGCCGCGCGAGGAGCGCGATAGGCCCGCAGGCCTATGCCGCCCGTTCCGCCTCGTCCTGGAGATCGTGACCGGACACCCCGGTCCTGGCGCCACCGGTGCGCGCCGCCATCCTCGGTCGGGACCGCCTCTGGCCGAGCACCGGCGTCGCAGGACCGGCTGTCGCGTCAGCGCGGCGCCGGCAGGGCCGTCCGGCCCGAGTTCGGAACCGTGTAGGCGCTCGGCACCTCGGTCTCCGGTGCGTAGGCCCGCAGCCGGGTCGCCTCGCGCTCGTAGCGGACCGCCTCGCGGCGATGATAACGCGCCCGGGCGCGGGTCTTGCCTTGGCCAAGCCACGTGAAGATGCCGCCGACCACGATGCCGAGCGCCACGGCGCCGAACAGGATCGCGTAGAGCGGCAGATCAACGCTGAAGACCGGGGCGTCCACGTTGAACGGATCGAAGGACAGCCGCACCGGCGCGCGGTTGGCCACCGCCAGCAGGATCACCAAGGCCGCGATCGGCAGCAGCACGAGGCTCTTCAGGAAACGGATCATCGCGCTCACAGGTCCTTCCTACTCGGCGGCCGAGGCACTCTCGCCGATGCCGGCGGCGTTGAGGCGCTGGCGCATCTCCTTGCCGGTCTTGAACACGGGGATCGCCTTCTCGGACACGGCAACGGCGGCACCCGTGCGCGGGTTGCGTCCCCGGCGCGCGTCCCGGCGTTTCACCGAGAAGGCGCCGAAGCCGCGCAGCTCCACCCGGTCGCCACGGGCCAGCGCGTCGGAAATGGTGTCGAGGATCGCGTTGACCAGGATCTCCACGTCGCGCTGGTAGAGATGCGGGTTCTGCTCGGCGATCTTGATGACGAGCTCCGACTTGATCATGGCGTCTGGTCTTCTCGCGGGATCGGGGCGGGCTGCGCGGCGGCGCGTTCAGGGTTCCGGACGCCAGAGGGCAAGCATCCCGCCTCGGGCGGCCTGCGCTTCCGCGCCGACGGTCCGGAGCCGCGCCGCGAGGCCGTCGAGGCCCAGCAGATCGGCGCCGATGCCGGCAGCCGACCACAGGGAGAAATTGCTCTGCGACGACGGCTTCCAGTCCTTGACCGGCAGGTCCTTCGGCACGCTGCGGGCGCTCTCGAGCCAAGCCACGGCCTGTCGCTCGCTGCCGAGTTCGTCCACGAGCTTCAGCGGCACGCTCTGGCGACCGCTGAACACACGCCCGTCCGAGACCGTGTTGAGCTGGCCGGCATCCATGCCGCGCCGTTCGGCCACGAGGTTCTTGAACCACGCGTAGGTATCGCCGACGACGGCGGCCAGCGCCGCCCGCGCCTCCGGTGAGGTCGGCGTGAAGCCCGACGGCTCGGCCTTGAGCGGCGACGACTTCACCGACTCCACCTTGACCCCGACCTTGTCGAGCAGGCCCGAGAAGTCGGGATACTGGAACAGCACGCCGATGGACCCGACGAGGCTGGTCTCGCGCGCGACGATGTGGTCGGCTGCGATGGCGGTGATGTAGGCGCCGGAGGCGGCGGTGCCGTCCACGAAGGCGACGATCGGCTTCTTGGCGGCGAGCGCCCGCAGGTTGCGGAAGATCTCCTCCGATCCGGTGGTCGTGCCGCCGGGCGAATTGATCGAGACGATCACGCCCTTCACGGCGTCAGCGTCGCCGACCCGCTGCATCAGCTTGGCGGTGGCCTCGCTTCCGGCGATGAAGCCCGAGACGGAAATCCGGGCGATCTGCGGCTGCACGGCGAAACCGCCCTCCCCGCCCGCGCGGACCCGGTAGCCGACGGCGCCGACCGCCACGATCAGGCCGCCGATCCCCAGGACGCGCCAGAGGGACAACCTGCGGCGCAGGCGCCGCCGGTCGATCAGCAGTTCGGCGTCGGCTGCCATGCTGTGCCTTCCCCTGAAGCCCCCGGTCCGCCCCTCTGACGGGGTGCGGGCGCAACGTCCCGCGCCGGGCAAGTCCTTGGTTTCCTTCGGCTCGCCCGGTTCGAGCCGCGCGAGGCCGGTGTTCTAGAGCATTTACCGCGGGCGTGGATACGGCCTGCGTGAAGAAAATGACCGGCTGGCCCGTCGCTGTCGCGTCGGCGGCGGCAGAGCGCCCCGCCGACGCGACAGCGGCAACCTTGAATTGTCCGATCCCAAAAGAAAACCCGCGCCGGACCGAGGTCCTGCGCGGGTCTCTGAGCCGTGGATCCGCCGCCCGGACGGGCCGG
>NZ_JBFUGA010000113.1:0-18926 GCF_056403155.1 Methylobacterium sp. P3_A11 | reverse complement strand
GAACGGCAGAGCTGGTCGTGCCACAGGTCGGGCAACGCCCATGCACACGCCGCGCATGGGCGAAGACGACAAGACGACCGTCGCTCCGGATGACGCGCTCGATGGCGCAGCCCGGCAGGGATGAGGACAGGATCATCCCCCTGGTGAACCAGCCCGTGGCATCCCCGTCACCGCGACCGTTCCACGCAAAGTGCGGGAGAACCACTTTCTTGAGGCAAGTCCAAATCCGCTGGGGACTCGCGTCGGCGGCGCTGCTGGCGTTCGGAGGAATCGTGCTGGCGAAGGTCGGGCTGGCGGGCCGCTGAGCCGGTCCACCCGATGAGCCGTGGGCTCGGACTCAGCCGAGGCGCGTTTCGAGTCAGAGTCTTGGATCCCGCTGCCACCTGTGATTAAACCGGGCCTCGACATTCACCTAGATCACCTCGGCCCCGCCGGCACCGCCGCTCGGGGCTTCCTCATTTCCGCTGCCCCGCTACGCTGCGCATAGATTCGGCCTTAGATCCCCAGAGATTCGAATCTGGGAAGGGTCGCCCGGTCCGCCGGCGCGGGCTTTTCGTGCCTGGAATACCGGCGCAGGCTGCGGAGAACCGTTGGCGATGTCTTCGGTTTGCAGTGTAGGGGGCCTGACCAAGGAGGTGTCGATGCCGCGCTACTTCATCAGCACAGCCAAAGGCATCGAGATCGATGACGACGAGGGCGTCGAGCTATCCGACCCCAGGGCTTTGCGCGTCATGCTTCGAGAGACGCTGGCGGCGATCCTTCGCGACGAAAGCGCGATCGATGGTGCGACCGAGTGCAGCGCCCGAGCTTACGACCAAGACGGGAAACTCGTGATGCGAGCGCGGGCCAGCATCGAAATTACGGATCAGTAGGGCGCTCGGCCAGATGCGGCTGAAATCGGACGTTCCCCCGCCCCGTGAGCCGATTGGGCGACAGATCAGCCTTGGCCCTGCTGAGCGAGCGTGGCATGACTTGGCCATGAGCGACAGTGAGACGAACATCCACCCCTACACGCTGGAGGTTATCCCTCCGAAGGAAGAGGGCGGCGCCTACAACTTCGCGATCCGCAAGCACGGCAAGCTGGCTCAGCGCTCCGACCGTAGCTATCCGACCGAAGCAAAAGCCCAAGCCGCCGGCATGGCCATGGTCGAAAAGCTACTCAGCGGCTCGGATCGATGACACCCCACCCGCCCGTGAGCAGATCGGGGCGGCGCCGAGCGGAGGTGATGTGTAACCGGTGCGGCCTATCGGATCGCCAGACCATTGGCCATGATCCGGTATGGCGACCTCTATCCAAAGTTGCGAAGTGAACGTGGATGGCGTGTGGAACGCACTTGGCCTGAAAGAGGCGCAACTGCTTCACCGCAACGCAATCAAGCGCTGCCCGATCTGCCATGGTCGGATCTCGCTCCTCGGCTCCTACGGCCTGGAACGGCACCTGTCGCTTTCGCCCCGCCGGGCGCATCCCGGCTGCCCGCTGAACCCAAAACACTTCAGCGGCGTGTCGACGCGCCATCTTGGAGCGGTCGAGTAGGCCTCAGCGCTGCACCGCCTCGATGTCGTCCTCGTAGATCGAGTCCGGCTGGCAGGCGTGCCACTCCATCTTTCCCTCAGCCTGTCCCTTCCGGCCGTAACAGTAGCCGGCCTGAGCAAGGCGGCCGCTGAGCCGATCGCGGAGCCGGCACTGCTCCCTGAGGATGGCCGGATCTCCAGAGCCCTCACAGGCCTGCGCAGCCTTCACCTCAGCGGTCAGCAGCTCGGGGACGGTCGGAAGCTGCTGCTGAGCCTGCGCCCCACCGGCAGCGACGAGAGCGAGGAAGGCGACGGCTGTGCGCATGGGAGAAGGTTAGCGGAGCCGTTGCCTCTGGCAACCTGTTTCGCGACGGCGTGCAGAACTACGAGGCTGGATGGCGAAGGCGGGTCGGTGGGACTTAATCACCCAGGGTACCGACTGGAACGCCGGCCCTCATCCACAGTTGGTCAGGCCATACCGGCATGTGCCGGATTACTGTGACCTGAGAGTGCCATGACCAGCCGAAGCGTTCAGTCAGCCCTTCTCGCCCTCGCGCTCATTGCCAGCAGCGCCGGGATAGCTACCGCGCAGTCCACGCCCAACGGAAACACCTCCACTTCTGGCGCGCCGGCTGGATCCGGTAGCAGCGGTAATGGCGCCACCGGCAGCGGGGCAGCGCCAAGCGGTAAGTAACCGACCTCAAACCTCCGATAGCTCAGTCCGCCCGGCCCAGCGCTGCGGCGGGCTTTTTTCGATACGTGCTAGGCGGCCGACGACACGCCGTCGCACCGTCTTCTAATCGACAGTCGAAACCTACGTATCGTTTCGCCTCACCGCCCGGTGGGGCTTTTTTGGACTGTTTGCCACTTCACCCGCCCGGTTCGCCGGTGCGGGCTTTCTTGTTTCGGCCCTACGCCTTCATCTCTGCGAGCATTGTGGCGCCTTCGGTCAGAAAGAACGCCTTGATCTTCGGGTTGCGGACCCGCAGGGCGCAGTGTCTCGCGATCTCGTTCATGAACCGATTTTTTGGGTTCTTGAGGAGATCGGCCAGATATGTCTGCGCTTCAGCCTCGGTAGCAATAGTGAAAGGTTGAGGGTCCACGGCGCACCTCCGCTTTGACCTGCCCGGTCCGCTGGTGCGGGCTTGTCATGCCCTGCCAACCGACCGACGAACGGTAAATTCGCGGGACGCGCGTCTAGCGCGTAACCTGCAAATCGATGATGGGACCGCCGATGTCGAAGAAGTCGTCTTCGTCAAGATTTGCCAACTCGACCTCTTCCTGCCGGCGCTGAAGCGGCACGAGTACAGAGATCATCCCAAGACACATCGCCCCAGCAACCAGGGCGGCTAATAAAGCAAGGGTCATGGATGACACCGGTAGTCGGGACGAGACAGGGAAGGTGGGCCGGTAAGCTTAAGTTTCGGTTTCGCTTGGTTGGGCTGCGACCGTCGCTCCCGGCCATCCTGCCAGCGAACCGCGTTGCGTATCGGCTCGGCTCACACGCGCTGGTGAGATCGGACGCTCCGCCGCCGCCTGAGCAGGTCGGGGCGGGGCCGAGAGGGTGATCGCGTTGACCAGCGAGCAGAGCGAGAGTTTATCTGCATAAATCGACGCGGAGCGTACTGCTTCGCCGTGCCGCGACTGTCTCGGTTTATTGAGAGGCAGCCCTGGGAACCGACTGCTTTGCGGCCGGCCTCGGCAGAATGACCGCATGATGTAAGACCTCTCGCCCGCCGTTGCCTCTTGGCGCGACCAGATCGAGCGCCTGTCCGAGCACGCCAGGCCCGTGTCTCGCGGGCGTTAGCTCCGTTTGCGGCAGATCAACATCCTGCCGCAAACAGGTTGTCACGGTGGAGCGCCAGTTGGGTTGGGGAAGGTGCTAGTATCCCCCCTCGCGATGCATCTTGGGCCATTCCACGTAAGCCGCCGCACCCGCGCAGACCTGCGGCGGACTGGCCAAAAAAAGTCGGCGCCGTGATGGTCGCCAAGACGCTAACCGGCGGCCCGATGGACGGACTGCTCTGAGCCAACCGCACTTTTCGCACAAGCCGATGGTCTGACAGCCGAAATCGGCTTCCATTCACATTCGTCCACTGGTCGCGAAGAACGCTGCCGGCCGCACCTTGCGGGGCGTGATCTCCTCAGGTTTGTTCCTCATTCGTTCGCGAACGGAGGCCGCCAGAATGGGGCGCCTGGGTGATGCAGCGCCCGGTCGGGTGTACGTCGACTGCGCTTCTTGCAAGCGCTCTGGGCGATACACCGTCGCCAGCCTGATCGGTCGCTACGGGGCCGACATCTCCACGCTCGACGTCCTGCGCCACCTGACAGCCTCGTGCCGCTACCAACGGCCGCCTGGAGCGCCGTCCGCGCGGAAATACGAGCACCTCTGCCTCGCCGCGATCACACTGCCGCCGCCCGCCGAGAAGAACCCTCCGGTACCGCCGGGCGTGCCTTACACGATCGAGGTCTGGCGCAAGACCGGCGGCAACGTCGAGCTGCACCTCGCGACGATCTATCCGCTGTCCATGGCGATCGTTGCGTTCGAGGCCGCCTGCCTGGAATGGCCGGCACACGAGGTCACGCTTCGGGATCGCGCTCGGATCGTGCGGAAGCGAGAGGTGCCGCCGCGGAGCGCCAACGCGTGAAATTCCGGTGCGTCTCGCTGACCGCCAAGCCGTCGGCCTTCAGGCGCATCAGGGCGCGAGTCGCATGCAGGGACCGCTCCCGGCCGGTCAGGCCGGCGCGCTCGGCGATCTCGGTTGCGGTCGATGGCTCGGACGTCAGCGCGACCAGGACGCGCGGGCGGCTATCCAAGCGCGGCTGGGCGCCTCCAGGTGATGGGGCCTTCGGCATCTTGCCGGCCTACTGCAACCGACTGGGACCCTCTGTGAGGCCGAGCCGAAGCGCGAGCCCCAGGAGATGCTCCAGCGAAATCCGCTCGCCACCATCGATCCGCCAATGCTCGAAATCGCCGTCCGGTTCGACGGAGTGCCCGCATACGCGCAGCAACTCGACGGCCTCTGCGACCGGGTCGTACTCGACGAAGCTCATCCGTTCACCGAATGCGCCAGCAGGATCGCGGTCCGGATCATGGGCCACTTCCACGCCGGCTTGTCGGTGGTCAGCGCCTCGTCCGCGTGGGTATTCGCCCGGACGGTCTCGACAAGGTCGAGGGTCCAGCACTTCGCGAGCGGGTACGATTCGGTGGCGAGGTCGGCCGGCACCGTATCGACCGCCGCATCGATCTCCAGCTCGGAGATTTCGGCGGCTTCACGTGGTTCGAAAACGGTTGGGGGGATGGCCACGCGAACCTGCCGGTGAGGCTCGCTGGACACGTCTCAGGTTCGCTGAACCTGGGAGACCTAAGCAAACGGCCGTTTCCAGTCAAAAAACCATCCAACCTCAATAGATTAGATGGTGGGCGCGACAGGGATCGAACCTGTGACCCCTACCATGTCAAGGTAGTGCTCTCCCGCTGAGCTACGCGCCCGGGCCGGAGCCATGCGTGCTCCGGTGGGCGGGGCCTATAGCCGCTGCTCGGCGAGGGCGCAAGCGGAACCTGCGCGGGACGGGCCGGATCGACGGCGTCCAGCCGGCCGACGCCGCCCTGGTGCACGCCGGCGGAAAAATGCGCTATGGCCCTGCCGCTCGGCATCCGGCCGTGCCGCGACACAGGGCGGACACGGGGCGCCGGTACGCCGCCGCCTCACGCTTCGGGACATGCGCTACTTCATCGACCACGATCAGGGCCTTTCGATCCGCGGCTGGATCGTGCCGGACAATCCCCTCGCCATCAGCCGGGTCGTGGTCGCGGTCGACGGACGACGCGTGGCTGAGGTCCCGGCCAGCGTCACCGACGAGGCGTTCAAGCGCAACGGCTGGCACGCCACCGGGCAGTGCACCTTCGTGGTCACGGAGGCAGAGGTGCCCGGGCTGCCCGAGATCCCGCGGCTCGAACTCTACGATGCCGACACCAACGTGCTGGTCTACCGCCGCGTGCCGAGCGAGGGACGGGTGCGGCTGCGGACCATGCTGATCAACACCGGCATCGAGCCCGAGAGCGTCCTGCAGACGGCACTCTTCCCGCATTTCCAGCATTGCTACTTCGGCATCCACAAGCTTCCGGACGAGATCCTGAGCTGCGTGCTGACCGGCCCGGCCGCGCCGTCGGCCTTCCTCTCGGGGGCCATCACCGTCCCGCGCTACGAGAACTTCATGACGCCGGATCTGATGATCACGGCGATCCTGCTGCAGGAGCCGCAGATCGAGATGGCGACCCGGATGCGCTGGCTGAAGGCCCGGGCGGCCGATGCCGCCGATCCGGCGCGCAGCTGGCGCCTCGGCTCGCTCGCCGAGGCCGCCGCCTTCGCGGAGGGCTACGACTTCTCCGACGTGAAGAGCCTCAAGCGCTTCTTCCGCATGCTGCCGGAGCCCGCCTACCGCCTGCTCTACAATCCGCTGACCCGCCAGCTCGGGACCCGCATGCCGGACGACCGGCTGCATCCGGGCAACTCCATCGCGGCGATCGAGATTCTCGCCCGGGTCGGGATCGTCGGACACAAGACCCGGTTTCCCGCCTTCGCGTCGACGCTGTTCGACCGCCTGGGTATCGGCACGCCGATTCCGGCCCTGCCCCCGGTGCCGGCCGAGACGCTGGCGCTCGCCGAGCGCCTGACGTCCGTCAAGGCGGTCGAGGACATGATCGTGTTCGACGTTGCTATGTCGGACGCCGTGAAGGCCTCGGTCGACAAGAGCTGGAGCTGATGGTGCGTTCGACCGGGCCGGCCGTGTCCGAACCCCGCCTTCCGCCGACGCAGCTCACGGGGCTCTGGCGCAAGGGGCGCGCCCTGACGGCCCGGGCGGGCTCCGACGGGCTGCGCGTCCCGCTTCCGGAACTCGCGGGCCGCTGGGTCGAGATCGTCCTGTCCAATGACCCCGCCGAGGGCCGCGACACCGTCCCGGATCTCAGCTTCGTCGGCGCCGACGGGCGTCCGGGCTCGCTGCTGCCCCAGGAGCCCCGCGGTGGGGGCGCCTTCGCGTGGATCGGCTGCCTGCCCGAGGACGTCGTCGAGCTGCGCGTGGCCGACCCGGCCGGGCGGGTCCCGGTCCGGCTGCGCCGGATCGCCGTGCGCAGGCTCGCCCGGCCGATCCTGGCCGCACGCGGCCTCCTGCGCGATCCCGGCCTGACCGTGCAGGCCCTGTACTGGCGGCTCCTCGGCAAGAAGGTGCGCGCGCGGGGCTACCTCGGCCGGGCGCTGCGCCACCGGCGCGTGAGCGGCTACGAGGCCTGGCTCGGCACCCACGCCCTGCGTCGCGCCGAGCGGGACGGGATCGCCGCCGAGATCGCCGCCTGGACCGATCCGCCCCTGATCTCCGTGCTGATGCCGGTCCACGATCCCGACCCGAAGGTGCTGCGGGCGGCCCTCGCGTCGCTGCGCGGGCAGCTCTATCCCCACTGGGAATTGTGCGCCGTCGACGACGCCTCGACGCGCCCCGAAATCCCGCGGATCCTGGCCCGCGCCGCCGAGGCCGACCCGCGGATCCGCATCCTCACCCGGGCGGAGAACGGCCACATCGCCCGGGCGACCAACGACGCGCTAGGCATGGCCCGGGGCGCGGTCTGCGCCTTCATGGACCACGACGACGCCCTCACCGACGACGCCCTCTACGAGGTCGCCCGGGCGCTGCGCCGCGATCCGGACCTCGTGCTGATCTACAGCGACGAGGACAAGATCGACGGGCGCGGCCGCCGGTTCGACCCGCACTTCAAGGCGTGCTTCGACCGCGAGCTTCTCTACGCGCAGAACTACATCAATCATCTCACGGTCGTGCGCACCGAGGCCCTTCGCGCCGTCGGAGGCCTGCGCCCGGGCTTCGAGGGCAGCCAGGACCACGACCTGCTGCTGCGGCTGACCGACGGGCTCGACCCCGGCCGCATCCGCCACATCCCGCGGGTGCTCTATCACTGGCGCGCCGCGCAGGGCTCCGGTACCTTCTCGGACCGGTCCCTCGCCCGGGCGGAGGCCGCGCGCCTGCGCGCCCTGGAGGAGGTCGTGGCCCCCTTTGGCGGCCGGGCGGAGCGCGGTCCCGGCGGCTTCAACCGCCTGATCCGGCCGCTGCCGGCGCCGCCGCCGCGGGTCTCCGCGATCATCCCGACCCGGGACCGGGCCGAGATCCTGGCGGTGACCCTCGACGGGCTGCTCGGCTCGACCGACTACCCCGACATCGAGGTGATCATCGTCGACAACGACAGCTGCGAGCCCGAGACCGCGGCCCTGTTCGCCCGCTACCGGGACGATCCGCGGCTGCGCGTCGTGCCGGTGCCCGGCGCCTTCAACTTCTCGGACCTGTCGAACCGCGGCGCCGCCGCGGCCACCGGCGCGGTGCTCCTGTTCCTCAACAACGACATCGAGGTGCTCGAGCCCGGCTGGCTCGCCGAGCTGGTCCGCCACGCGGTGCGGCCGGAAATCGGCGCCGTGGGGGCGAAGCTGCTCTACCCTGACCGGACGATCCAGCACGGCGGAATCGTGCTGGGGATCGGGGGCGTGGCCGGCCACAGCCATCTCGGTGCCGCGGACACCGATCCCGGCTATTTCTGCCGCATGGTCATCGCCCACGAGGTCTCGGCGGTCACCGGGGCGTGCCTGGCGATGCGCGCGCAGGTTTTCACGGAGGTCGGCGGGTTCGACGCGCAGGCCCTGAAGGTCGCCTTCAACGACGTCGACCTGTGCCTGAAGGTCCGCCGGGCCGGCTATCGTATCATCTGGACGCCCTTCGCCACGCTGATCCACCACGAGTCGAAGAGCCGCGGGGCGGAGGACACCCCGGAGAAGCAGAAGCGCTTCGAGGGCGAGGTCCTGACCATGCTGGACCGCTGGGGGCCGGAGCTGCGCGCCGATCCCTATTACAACATCAACCTGTCACGGAATTCCGCGCATTACCGGGTGTGAGCGGCGCGCGCCGCTCCGTCGCCCACGGTCCGCGACCCCGTGTTGCTATGCATGCGTCAGTGGGTGAACTTGCGTCCGGAGCCGGTTGCGATACCTCTGGACATGCCGCATGAGGCGGTTCCGGCCAAGGCGACCCAAGGGACGCGCGGCGAGGGCGGCAGCCAACAATGAGTTCGAACACACCCATGGCCTCGGCCACGACCCTGGAGCGCGACGCCCAGCAGGCGATGGGGGACCACAAGGTTCATCCCAACGAGATCGCCATCGGCGTGGTGATCGGACGCGCGTCCGAATACTTCGACTTCTTCGTTTTCGGCATCGCCTGCGTGCTCGTCTTCCCGAAGGTGTTCTTCCCCTTCGTCGACCCCCTGAAGGGCACGCTCTACGCCTTCGCGATCTTCGCCCTCGCCTTCATCGCCCGGCCGGTCGGCACCGTGCTGTTCATGGCGATCGACCGCCGCCACGGGCGCAGCGTCAAGCTGACCACGGCGCTGTTCCTGCTCGGCGGGTCGACGGCGGCGGTGAGCTTCCTGCCGCGCTACGACAGCATCGGCATCTCGGCGGTCTACATCCTCGCCGGCCTGCGGATCCTGCAGGGCCTCGCGCTGGGCGGCGCCTGGGACGGCCTCGCCTCGCTCCTCGCCATGAACGCCCCGCGGGAGCGGCGCGGCTGGTACGCGATGATCCCGCAGCTCGGCGCGCCGCTGGGCTTCATGGTAGCCAGCGCCCTGTTCGCCTTCTTCATCGTCAACCTCGACGAGGCCGACTTCATCGACTGGGGCTGGCGCTTCCCGTTCTACTGCGCCTTCACCATCAACGTGGTCGCCCTGTTCGCCCGGCTGCGCCTCGTCGCCACCGACGAGTTCGCCCGGATGATGGACCTCGACCGGCTGCGCCCGGTCCCGGCCCTGGAGCTGTTCCGCCACCACGCCGGCGACGTGATCCGCGGCGCCTTCGTGCCGCTCGCCGCCTTCGCGCTGTTCCATCTCGTGACGATCTTCCCGATCGCGTGGCTGGCGCTCAACACCACCACCCGCTCGCCGGGCGAGTTCCTGATCGTCCAGTTCTCGGGCGCCATCGTGTGCGCCGGCGCGGTGGCGGCCTCCGGCCTGATCGCCGACCAGATCGGCCGCCGCAACTCCTTGATCATGAGCAGCTCGCTGATCGGCTTCTTCGCCGTCGGCAGCATCATCGCGCCGCTCCTGTTCGGCGAGAGCGCCATCGGCCAGACGATCTACGTCACGATCGGCTTCATGCTGCTCGGCCTCGCCTACGGCCAGACCGCGGGTGCGGTGAGCGCCCGCCTCGGCAACCGCTACCGCTACACCGGCGCGGCGCTGACCTCGGACTTCGCATGGCTGCTCGGGGCCGGGTTCGCCCCGCTCGTCGCGCTGTTCCTGTCGCAGCGCTACGGGTTGGCGATGATCGGGGTCTATCTCCTGTCCGGCGCGG
This sequence comes from Methylobacterium sp. P3_A11, assembly GCF_056403155.1. Classification (NCBI taxonomy): domain Bacteria; kingdom Pseudomonadati; phylum Pseudomonadota; class Alphaproteobacteria; order Hyphomicrobiales; family Methylobacteriaceae; genus Methylobacterium; species Methylobacterium sp. P3_A11. The sequence goes on along the minus strand of NZ_JBFUGA010000113.1, from coordinate 9,009 downwards.
TCTGCAGCCTCGTGGCCCTGTTCACCGACCGCTCGGAAATGCGTCAGATGTGACGGCTGTGGCGGGCGGCGCAGGCTGGCCGCCCACCCTTGGCTGACAGGGTCGCCGCCTCGTGCGGCACGGCAGAAGCGCCGCGGCAGCGGCTTGGCAAAAGTGCCGCGCGAGCGGCCTGGCAAAAGTGCCGCGCGAGCGGCGTGGGATGACGAGACGCGTGCTGTGACCTCCACGACCGATCGACCCGACAGGACCGAGACCGCGCGCCCTCGGGGCGCAAGCGGACGCCGCCTCCTGCCGCTCCTCGCCCTGCCGCTCCTGACGCTGCTGGGCGGCTGCAACTTCGTCGTCCTGCACCCGGCCGGTTACGTGGCCGAGCAGCAGCGCAACCTCGTGCTGGCGGCCACCGGGCTGATGCTTCTGATCATCGTCCCGGTGATCGCCTTCACGCTGATCTTCGCGTGGCGCTACCGCGCCGGCAACCAGGATGCGGTCTACGATCCGGAATGGCACCACTCGACGCAACTCGAGGTGCTGATCTGGACGGCGCCGCTGATGATCATCATCGCGCTGGGCGCCCTCACCTGGATCGGGACCCACACCCTAGATCCGTTCCGGCCGCTCAGCAAGATCGACCCCAAGCGCGACGTCCCGGCGGGCACGGTGCCGCTGGAGGTCGAGGCGGTGGCCATGGATTGGAAGTGGCTGTTCCTCTACCCGCAATACGGGATCGCCACGGTCAACGAGCTGGCCGCGCCGGTGGACCGGCCGATCCGCTTCAAGATCACCGCCACCGACGTGATGAACACGTTCTACGTGCCGACCCTCGCCGGCATGGTCTACGCGATGCCGGGCATGCAGACGCAGCTCCACGCGGTGATCAACCGCGAGGGCGCCTACGAGGGCCGCTCGGCCCATTACAGCGGCGCCGGCTTCTCCAACATGTTCTTCAAGTTCCACGGCCTGACCAACGACAAGTTCGACCAGTGGATCGCCAAGGCCAAGGCCGAGGGCGGCGAGCTGAGCCAGGAGGCCTACCTGAAGCTCGAGGAGCCGAGCGAGGCCGAGCCGGCGCGGCTCTACAAGGCCTACATGAAGGGGCTCTTCGACCGGATCATCGGCATGTGCCCGCGGCCGGACCAGATGTGCGTCGGCGAGATGGCCAAGATCGACGCGCAGGGCGGCGCCTCCGGCGCGGAGGCTGCCGAGAACTACCGGCGGCTGCAATACGACAACCGGCTCGCCGACCGCGGCGTCGAGGGACCCGGCGCGACGGTCCCGGCCTCGGGGACGGGACCGCACGGCCAAACGCAGCCGCAGGGCATGAAGCCGCGGCCCGACATGGGCAACCCCGACGTCCGGGGGCGGACATCGCCCGAGGGCGCGGGCTCCGGCCAGGGCCGGAGCGAGGGCGACCAGATCGCTCCCAAGCAACTGAACCAATGACGCCATTCAACCACGCAAGCCGCTCGCCGTGAGAGCGGAACCCACGCACGAGACCGGCGGTCGCCGTCGAACCCACTGAACGGGCCGATCCCATGTTCGCAAACCTGGACCTCCAGCAACTGCTCTTCGGTCGATTTACGATCGAGCAGATCCCCTACCATGAGCCGATCCTGCAGGCGACGTTCGCCGGGGTCGCCGTGGTCGGCCTCGCCGTGCTCGGCGTCATCACCTACTACCGTTTCTGGGGGACGATGTGGCGTGACTGGATCACGTCGATCGACCACAAGAAGATCGGCATCATGTACTGCATCTTCGCGGGCGTGATGCTGCTGCGCGGCTTCGCCGACGCGATCCTGATGCGCTCGCAGCAGGCCGTGGCGTTCGGCTCGGAACAGGGCTTCCTGCCGCCGCACCACTACGACCAGATCTTCACCGCCCACGGCATGATCATGATCTTCTTCGTGGCGATGCCGTTCGTCACGGGGCTCATGAACTTCGCCGTGCCGCTGCAGATCGGCGCCCGCGACGTCGCCTTCCCGTTCCTGAACAACTTCAGCTTCTGGATGACGGTGGCCGGCGGCATGCTGGTGATGGTCTCGCTGTTCGTCGGCGAGTTCTCCCGCGCCACCTGGCTCGCCTACCCGCCGCTCTCGGAGGCCTCCATGAGCCCCGGCGTCGGCGTCGACTACTACATCTGGGCGCTGCAGATCGCCGGCATCGGGACGCTGCTCTCGGGCATCAACCTGATCGCCACCATCGTGAAGATGCGGGCGCCCGGCATGACCATGATGAAGCTGCCGATCTTCGTCTGGTCGTCGCTGTGCACCAACATCCTGATCGTGGCCGCCTTCCCGATCCTCACGGCCGTTCTCGCGATGCTGTCGCTCGACCGCTACGTCGGCACGCATTTCTTCACGAACGACCTCGGCGGCAACGCCATGCTGTACTTCAACCTGATCTGGATCTGGGGTCACCCGGAGGTCTACATCCTGATCCTGCCGGCCTTCGGCGTGTTCTCGGAGATCACTTCGACCTTCTGCGGCAAGCGCCTGTTCGGCTACACCTCGATGGTCTACGCACTGGTGGTCATCACCATCCTCGCCTACCTCGTGTGGCTGCACCACTTCTTCACGATGGGCTCGGGTGCGGACGTGAACTCGTTCTTCGGGATCACGACCATGATCATCTCGATCCCGACGGGCGCGAAGATCTTCAACTGGATGTTCACCATGTACCGCGGCCGGATCCGGTTCGAGGTGCCGATGCTCTGGGTGGTGGCGTTCATCGTCACCTTCGTGATCGGCGGCATGACCGGCGTCCTCTTGGCCGTGCCTCCGGCCGACTTCGTGCTGCACAACTCGCTGTTCCTGATCGCGCACTTCCACAACGTAATCATCGGCGGCGTGCTGTTCGGCATGTTCGCCGGCGTGACCTTCTGGTTCCCGAAGGCCTTCGGCTTCAAGCTCGACGAGTTCTGGGGGAAGGTCGCCCTCGTGTTCTGGGTCACCGGGTTCTACGTCGCCTTCATGCCGCTCTACGTGCTCGGCCTGATGGGCGTGACCCGGCGCATGCAGCATTTCGACGACCCGTCGCTGCAGATCTGGTTCGTGATCGCGGCCATCGGCGCGGCGCTCATCGCCTGCGGCATCGCCTCGCAGATCATCATGTTCGTGGTCTCGATCCGGAACCGCGACAAGCTGCGCGACCTCAGCGGCGACCCGTGGGGCGGCCGGACCCTCGAGTGGTCCACCTCCTCGCCGCCGCCGGACTACAACTTCGCCTTCACGCCGGTGGTCCACGATTCCGACGCGTGGTGGGACATGAAGAACCGTGGCTTCGACCGCCCGCTCAAGGGCTACAAGCCGATCCACATGCCCAAGAACACCGCGACCGGCGCGATCCTGGCGGGCCTGAACTTCGCCTTCGGCATCGCCATGATCTGGTACGTCTGGTGGCTGGCGATCCTCAGCTTCGTGGCGATCTTCGTCGTGGCGATCGCCCACACCTTTAATTACAATCGCGACTACTACATTCCCGCCGACGTCGTCAGTCGGACGGAAGGTCAGCGGACGCGCGAACTGGAGATGGCGTGATCCGATGATGCACGCGGAGACTGCACCCCCCGGCGCCGCGGCGCCGGTCTTCTACCAGACCGACGAGGAGGGCCATCATTCCGAGGGCTCGACCATGCTCGGGTTCTGGCTCTACCTGATGAGCGACTGCCTCATCTTCGCGACCCTGTTCGCGACCTACGGGGTGCTCGGGCGCAGCTACGCGGCCGGCCCCACCCCGAAGGAGCTGTTCGACCTGCCGGGCATCGCGGTGAACACCGCCATGCTGCTGTTCTCGTCCATCACCTACGGCTTCGCGATGCTGGAGATGGACCGGGACCGGGTGAGGCAGACGCAGATCTGGCTCGCCATCACCGGCCTGTTCGGCGTCGCCTTCGTGGCCCTGGAGATCCGGGAGTTCGTCCACCTGTTCCACGAGGGCGCGCCGCCCTGGCGCAGCGCGTTCCTGTCCTCGTTCTACACCCTGGTCGGAACCCACGGACTGCACGTCTCCATGGGCATCCTGTGGCTCGTCGTGCTGATGGTGCAGGTCAGCAAGCGCGGCCTGATCGTCGAGAACAAGCGCCGGCTGATGTGCCTGTCGATGTTCTGGCACTTCCTCGACCTGATCTGGATCGGCGTCTTCACCGTCGTCTACCTGATGGGAGTGCTCGAATGAGCGCCGACGCACGCCACCTCACCGGCCACGGTCAGGACACGCACGACGCCCACGCCCACAGCGAGGGCGGGCACGGCAGCTTCCAGAGCTACATGACGGGCTTCGTCCTGTCGGTGATCCTGACGGTGATCCCGTTCTGGCTGGTGATGGGCAACGTCCTCGACAACAGCCTCGTCACCACCCTGGTCATCCTGGCGCTCGGCGGCGTCCAGATGGTCGTGCACGTCATCTACTTCCTGCACATGAGCACGAAGTCGGAGGGCGGCTGGACCTTCATGGCGCTGATCTTCACCATCACGCTGGTGGTGATCATGCTCGCCGGCTCGGTGTGGGTCATGTACCACCTCAACCACAACATGATGCCGATGGATGCCCACGACGTCATGAACAACGCCCGCTGAGCGCGCGTCCGGAGACGAGGCCCGCGGGGTCGGCGGGGGGCCTGAGCCCCTCCCCGGCCCCGCTCTCGTTGCTGCGGCGCGCCGTGTTCGGCGTCGGCGCGGGCCTGGTCTTCGTCGTGCTCCTGGGGCTCGGAACTTGGCAGGTGGAGCGGCGGGCCTGGAAGCTCGACCTGATCGCCCGGGTCGAGGCCCGGGTCCACGCCCCGCCCGTGCCGGCCCCCGGTCCCGCCGCGTGGGCGCGCGTCGGCCCCGACGACGCCTACCGGCACGTCCGGCTCGCGGGCACCTTCCTGCACGATCGCGAGACCCTGGTTCAGGCCGTCACCGAGCTGGGCGGCGGCTTCTGGGTGCTGACGCCCCTGCGCCGTCCCGACGGGTCCCTCGTGCTGGTCAACCGCGGCTTCGTGCCCGGCGCCCGGCGGGATCCGGCGACCCGGGGGGACGGGCAGGTCGCGGGCGAAGCGACGGTCACCGGCCTCCTTCGGCTGACCGAGCCGAAGGGCGCCTTCCTGCGCTCCAATGACCCGAAGGACGACCGCTGGTATTCCCGCGACGTCGCGGGGATCGCGGCGGCGCGGGGCCTCGCTGACGTCGCCCCCTACTTCGTCGATGCCGACGCGACGCCCAATCCCGGCGGCCTGCCGGTGGGCGGCCTCACGGTGGTCGCCTTCCCCAACAACCACCTCGTCTACGCACTCACGTGGTACGGGATGGCGCTGATGCTGGCGGGGGCGGTGGTCTACCTGCTGCGGGGCGGGCGCAGGAAGGACGGGGTTGCGGAAGGGCGCTGAGGGATATCGTTTCACGCAGCCCTTTTCCCGGGCGCATGGAGCGCCAGCGGAATGCGACCCGGGATCGAGCGCAAGACATCGCGAAGCGTCATCATTCAGTGCCGCTTCGCGGCGCTTCCCCTGCTGGATCCCGGATCAGGTTCCGCTTCGCTCCACCTGTCCGGGAAAGGGCGCGGCGGATAGCACCCGTCGAAGGCTCGACCACAGGGGGAGTAGCCCGCTCCGAGCGCGTCTCTATAATGGCGTGACAAACGCCACAACGAGTCAGCGCCATGACCTCCCGCATCCCGAACTTCGCCGAAATCCCGTTCTCCGGCGAATCCCTCGCGGTCGCGGCTCCGGCGCTGGCCGAGCCCTGGATGACCCCGGAGGGCATCCCGGTGAAGGGCCATTACGGGCCGGAGGACCGGGCGGGCATCGAGTTCCTCGACACCTATCCGGGGATCGCGCCGTTCCTGCGCGGCCCCTACCCGACCATGTACGTCACCCAGCCCTGGACGATCCGGCAATATGCCGGCTTCTCCACGGCCGAGGATTCGAACGCCTTCTACCGCCGCAACCTCGCGGCCGGGCAGAAGGGCCTGTCGGTGGCCTTCGACCTCGCCACCCACCGCGGCTACGATTCCGACCATCCCCGCGTCTCGGGCGATGTCGGCATGGCGGGCGTGGCGATCGACTCGATCTACGACATGCGCACGCTGTTCTCAGGGATTCCCCTCGACGAGATGACCGTGTCGATGACGATGAACGGCGCCGTGCTGCCGATCCTCGCCCTCTACATCGTCGCCGCCGAGGAGCAGGGCGTGCCGCCGCAGAAGCTCGCCGGCACGATCCAGAACGACATCCTCAAGGAGTTCATGGTCCGCAACACCTACATCTATCCCCCCAAGGGATCGATGCGGATCATCTCGGACATCTTCGCCTACACGTCGAAGAACATGCCGAAGTTCAACTCGATCTCGATCTCCGGCTACCACATGCAGGAGGCCGGGGCGACGAACGACCTGGAACTCGCCTACACGCTGGCCGACGGCGTCGAGTACATCAAGGCGGGGCTGGCGGCCGGGCTGACCATCGACCAGTTCGCCCCGCGCCTGTCGTTCTTCTGGGCGATCTCGACCAACTTCTTCATGGAGGTCGCCAAGATGCGGGCCGCGCGCCTGATCTGGGCGAAGCTCGTGAAGGGGTTCGATCCGAAGTCCGAGAAGTCCCTGGCCCTGCGCACCCACTCGCAGACCTCGGGCTGGTCGCTCACCGCGCAGGACGTGTTCAACAACGTCACCCGCACCAACATCGAGGCGATGGCGGCGACTCAAGGGGGCACGCAGTCGCTCCACACCAACGCGCTGGACGAGGCCCTGGCGCTCCCCACCGACTTCTCGGCCCGGATCGCCCGCAACACCCAGCTGTTCCTCCAGCAGGAGAGCGGCACCACCCGGATCGTCGATCCCTGGGGCGGCTCCTACTACGTGGAGAAGCTCACCGCCGACATGGTGGCGCGCGCCTGGGAGCACATCCGCGAGGTCGACGGGCTCGGCGGCATGGCCAAGGCGATCGAGGCCGGCATCCCGAAGCTCCGCATCGAGGAGGCCGCCGCCCGCGCCCAGGCGCGGATCGATTCCGGCCGTCAGACCATTGTGGGCATCAACAAGTTCCGCGCCGACGACGAGATGGCGATCGAGCTGCTGCGGGTCGACAACGGCAACGTCCGCCGGCTCCAGATCGACAAGCTCAAGCGCCTGCGCGCCGAGCGCGACGAGGCCGCGGTGTCGGCCCGGCTCGACGCGCTCACGAAGGCCGCCGACGGCGCCGGCAACCTGCTGGAACTCGCCGTCGAGGCGGCCCGCGCCAAGGCGACGGTGGGCGAGATTTCCGAGGCCCTGGAGAAGGCCTGGGGCCGGCACCGCGCCGAGATCCGCTCGATCTCCGGCGTCTACAAGCGCGAGGTGGGGGGCATGTCGCCAGTGGTCGAGGAAGTCCGGGCGCTGGTCGAGGCGTTCGAGGAGAATGACGGCCGCCGGCCGCGCATCCTGGTCGCCAAGATGGGCCAGGACGGGCACGATCGCGGCCAGAAGGTGATCGCCTCGGCCTTCGCGGATCTCGGCTTCGACGTGGATATCGGGCCGCTCTTCGCCACGCCGGCGGAGGCCGCCCGCCAGGCGGTGGAGAACGACGTGCACATCGTCGGCGTCTCGTCGCTCGCCGCCGGCCACCTGACCCTGGTGCCGGAGCTGAAGGCGGCGCTGACCGAGCAGGGCCGGGACGACGTGATGATCGCCATCGGCGGCGTGATCCCGCCGGGCGACTACGCGGCGCTGACGGCGGCGGGCGCGGCGGCGATCTTCCCGCCCGGCACGGTGATCGCGGAGGCAGCCGCCAAGCTGATCCGCGCGCTGAACGAGCGGCTGGGCTACGCGGCCCGGCAGGCGGCGGAGTAGCGGTGCGGTACGCTTCGATCCTGCCGTCATCGCGAGCGTAGCGAAGCGACCCAGGGCCGCGCGACCCCGGTGAGCGCGGCGCCGCTGGATTGCTTCGCTCCGCTCGCAAAGACGGTTCCGTCGTCTGATCCCCCGAAACGCCGTAAAAAAAGTCCGCCCCTGTCGCCGGGGCTGGTGACGCCGCGCCTCCGCGCGGGCATTGAGGCGGGAGAGCCCGGGAGACGCCCGCTTATGACGACCCCGACGACCGTCGCCACCACGCCCTTCCCCGACCAGAAGCCGGGCACCTCCGGCCTGCGCAAGAAGGTGCCGGTGTTCCGGCAGCCGAACTACGTCGAGAACTTCGTCCAGGCGATCTTCGACACCCTGCCCGACAAGGCTGGGGCCACCCTGGTGCTCGGCGGCGACGGCCGCTTCCTCAACCGCGAGGTCGTGCAGAAGACCCTGCGCCTCGCCGCCGGCAACGGCTTCGGCCGGGTCCTGGTCGGGCGCGGCGGCCTGCTCTCGACGCCGGCCGCCTCCTGCGTCATCCGGAAGGCCAAGGCGCTCGGCGGCATCATCCTGTCGGCGAGCCACAACCCGGGCGGGCCGGACGGCGATTTCGGCATCAAGTTCAACGCCGCCAACGGCGGCCCGGCGCCGGAATCCCTCACCGACGCGATCTTCGCGCGCGCCAAGGCGATCACGGAATACCGCCTCGTTGAGGCCCCCGACCTCGACCTCGACACGCTGGGCGAGACCCGGCTCGGCGCCATGACGGTCACGGTGATCGACCCGGTGGCCGACTACGCCGAGCTGATGCGCACGCTCATCGACTTCGACGCGGTGTCGCGCCTGTTCGCCTCCGGCTTCCGCATGCGCTTCGACGCCATGAGCGCGGTGACGGGGCCGTACGCGACGGCGATCCTCGAGGGGATGCTCGGCGCCCCCGCCGGCACGGTGGTCAACGCCGTGCCGAAGGAGGATTTCGGCGGCCACCACCCCGATCCCAACCCGGTCCACTGCCACGACCTGTTCGACCTGATGCAGGGCCCCGCCGCGCCGGATTTCGGCGCGGCGTCCGACGGCGACGGCGACCGCAACATGATCGTGGCCCCGGGCCTGTTCGTGACGCCGAGCGACAGCCTCGCGCTGCTCGCCGCCCACGCCCAYCGGGCGCCCGGCTACGCGGGCGGTCTCGCGGGGGTCGCGCGCTCCATGCCCACGAGC
>NZ_JBFUGA010000112.1:0-19132 GCF_056403155.1 Methylobacterium sp. P3_A11 | reverse complement strand
CTGCGGGGCCGGCTCCGGCGCCCGCGCCGCCACCGGGACCCCCGCCACCGGGACCGCCGCCGCCACCGCCGCCACCACCGGGGCCGCCCTGCGCGAACGCCGTCGCCGCTCCAGCGACGACGATGACCGCCGCAACCGTGTCTCTCAGAATCCGCTTCATGGCCTCTCCTCCTGCGGGCATCGGTGCGCCATCGACGCCTCCGCTGGCCCGCAACGAGCCCTCCGGAGAAACCGTTCCGTCCCGCGGCAATCGGGACGCGGCACGAATGACAGGCGCACGCGCTGTCCTCGGCTATGTCCGATCACGGACTTGCGATCAGGCGCGTCACCTGTAACGTCGCGCCGCACGAAGAAGAGACCGGCCATGGCCGGCATCAGGATTGATCGACGGAGACGCCATGTCCGCCTCGCGAGACGATACGATCGGTATCGCACCGAGCGCCCTCGACGAAGCCGCAGACCGGAAGCGTCGCATCTGGGCCATCGTGGGCTCGTCGTCGGGCAACCTCGTCGAATGGTACGATTTCTACTGCTACGCGTTCTTCGCTCTCTACTTCGCACCCGCCTTCTTTCCGAAGGGCGATTCCACCAGCCAACTCCTGCAGACTGCCGGCATCTTCGCCGTGGGCTTCTTCATGCGGCCGGTCGGCGGCTGGCTGTTCGGGCGCATCGCTGACCGCGTCGGCCGACGGACCTCGATGGTCGTCTCGGTGCTGATGATGTGTTTCGGGTCGCTGCTGATCGGCATCCTGCCGACCTACGAGCATGTCGGCACCCTGGCGCCGGTGCTGCTACTCCTCGCCCGCATGCTGCAGGGCCTGTCGGTCGGCGGCGAATACGGCACGTCGGCCACTTACATGAGCGAGGTCGCGATCAAGGGGAAGCGCGGCTTCTTCGCCTCGTTCCAATACGTCACGCTGATCGGTGGGCAGCTCCTCGCCTCGCTCGTCCTGGTCTTCCTGCAGACGGTGATGACCGGTCCGGAACTCACGGCCTGGGGCTGGCGCATCCCGTTCTTCATCGGCGCCGGCCTGGCGGTCGTGGCCCTCTACCTCCGGCGATCGCTGGCCGAGACCAAGGACAGCAGCGACAAGGAGACCGCCGGCACCTTCGCCGCGCTGGCAAAGCACTGGCGGGCGTTCCTGGTCGTCGTGGCCTACACGGCCGGAGGCAGCCTGAGCTTCTATACGTTCACCACGTATATGCAGAAGTATCTCGTCAACACCGCCGGCATGCCGAAGACCTCGGCGTCGCAGGTGATGACGGTGGTTCTGTTCGTCTACATGGCAATCCAGCCGATCTTCGGCGCGCTGTCCGACCGGATCGGCCGCAAGGCGAACATGCTGCTCTACAGCGGCCTCGGCACGCTCATGGTGGTGCCGCTGATGACGGCGCTCGGGACCAACAAGGACCCGTACCTCGCCTTTGCCCTGATCACGCTGGGGCTTGCGGTGATATCGTTCTACACGGGCATCAGCGGCATCGTGAAGGCGGAGCTGTTTCCCACCGACGTCCGCGCGCTAGGGGTCGGCCTGTCCTACGCGGTGGCCAACGCGACGTTCGGCGGCACCGCCGAGTTCGTAGCCCTGTGGTTCAAGGACAACGGCATGGAGAGCACGTTCTTCTGGTACGTGACCGTCCTGATGGCGATTGCCTTCGTGGCCTCGCTGATCATGCCGAACCCGAAGGTCCACGGCTATCTCGACGGTGCGGGCACCGTCGAGGAGGCCCTCGGCAAGAGGCCGCGCCTCGCCCACGCCTGATTGGTGCGGCCGGCTGGACCGGACGGCACATTCACGGTGATATGCCTCCCGCCGGGCGCGACAGACGTCCGCGGGAGGACACCATGCTCAGGAAAGCCGCCGCCGGGGCGTTGACCCTGCTCTGCCTCGCGGCCGCCTCGGCGCCGCTTGCCGCCGAACCGGCGCTCGGCGGCACGCCTTTCAAGCCAAACCAATCGGCGGGATACTTCTTCGTCGGCGGCCGCTACGCGACGGCGGGCGGCAAGACCACAGCCCTCGGGCAGATGTTCGTCGAATACCGCGCCCCGGAGCGGGTGACGCAGCCTTATCCGATCGTCTTGGTGCACGGCACCGCCCAGACCGGGACGAACTTCCTCGGCACGCCCGACGGCCGGCCGGGCTGGGCGGATCGCTTCGCCGCCAAGGGCTTCGCGGTCTACGTCGTCGATCAGGTGGGGCGCGGCCGATCCGGCGGCGATCCCGAGACCTACGGTCCCTATGCCCGCTTGCCGGCCGAGGATCTGGAGACGGTGTTCACCGGGCAGGAGCGCAGCGCGCTCTATCCGCAGGCTCGGCTGCACAACCAGTGGCCGGGCGGCGCGGGGGTGCGCGGCAACGCCGCCTTCGATCAGTTCTATCTCTCCCAGGTGCCGTACATCGCCAGCGCGCTGAAGAGCGAGGAGCTGGTCGATCCGGCGCTGATCGCCCTTCTGGAGAAGATCGGCCCCGCGATCCTGCTGACGCACTCGCAGGCGGGCGTCTTCGGCTGGGCGGTCTCGGACCAGCGGCCCGACTTGGTGAAGGCCCACGTCGCCGTGGAGCCGAACGGTCCGACCTTCTACGACATCCGCTTCAAGGGCGGCGCCGACTGGTACGAGCGCATCGGCGACGCGCGGGCGCGGCCTTACGGCATCACCCGGGTGCCACTGCATTTCGAGCCGCCGGTGAGTGGCCCCGCCGATTTGACCGTGGTCCAGGCCGAGACCGCGGCGGCGCCGGACAAGATCCGCTGCTGGCTGCAGGCTGAGCCCGCGCATAAGCTGCCAAACCTCGCCCGGGTGCCCGCAGTGATCGTGACCGGCGAGGCCTCGTTCCGGGCCACCATGGACGATTGCACGGCCGCCTTCCTCGCGCAGGCGGGGGCCAAGCCCGACCGGCTGGCCCTCGCCGAGCACGGCGTCCACGGCAACGGCCACATGATGATGCTGGAATCGAACAGCGACGCGGTGGCGGACGCGATCGTCGGCTGGATCGAAGGCCGGATCCAGGCGCCCGCGCGTCCTTAACCCGCCGCTTACCCTGTCCCGGCGAGGGTGCCCCCGTCATCCGACGAGGGAACGCATGACCGACATGACCGACACCGTGGGCGTCGCGGGCGACCGCATCCGCTCGATCATCGAGCGCGTGGAACGGCTGGAGGAGGAGATCAAGGACCTGATGGAGGCCAAGAAGGAGGTCTTCGCTGAGGCCAAGGGCGAAGGCCTCGACGTGAAGGTGCTCAAGGAGATCCTGAAGATCCGCAAGCAGGACAAGGACGAGCGCGACGAGCAGGAGACGCTGCTCGACGTCTACCTGCGCGCCATGGACGCGCCCTCCCCCGCCCCGATCGCCGCAGCGGCCTGATCCGTCGAACGGGGCGCGGCGCCACGGGCGCCGCGCCTCTTCTCAGGATTGCCGGTCGGTCTCGAGATAGGCGGCGAGGTTACGCCGGATCCGCGCCAGGGGCTCCTCGGCCGGATCCGGCAGCACGAAATGGGCGCCCGTGATCGTCTCGTAGGCGCGGATGTAGACCGCGGCCGTCTCCAGCACGATCTCGGGCGGGATCTCCGGGATCGGATCCGTGTAGGGGTCGCACCGCGCGACCACCCAGTTGCGGACGAAATCCTTGTCGAAACTCTCCGGCGCCGCGCCGGCGGCGAACCGCTCCGGGTAGCTCTGCGCGAACCAGTAGCGGCTGCTGTCGGGCGTATGAATCTCGTCAGCCAGGACGATGCGGCCGTTCGGGTCGGTGCCGAACTCGTATTTCGTATCCGCGAGGATCAGACCGCGCTCGGCCGCCAGGGTCTGGCCCCGAGCGAACAGGGCCAGCGCCGCCTCCGACACGGTCCGCCATTGCTCGGGCGTGAGCAGCCCCCGTTCCAGGATTTCGGCCTCCGTGAGGGGCTCGTCGTGACCGCCGTCGAAGGCCTTCGTGGTGGGCGTGATGATGGGTCGTTCCAGCCGCTCGTTGGAGCGCATGCCGTCGGGAAAGCGATGGCCGTACATGTCCCGCTCGCCCGCCCGGTAGCGGGTCAGGATCGATGTCGAGGTGGTGCCGGCGAGATAGCCCCGGACAACAACCTCCACCGGGAGGATCTCGAGGCGCCGGCCGACCACCACGTTGGGGTCGGGGTAGGCGATGACGTGATTGGGGCAGATATCGGCCGTCCGCTCGAACCAGTAGCGCGCGGTCTGCGTCAGGACCTGCCCCTTGAAGGGAATGGCGGCCAGCGCCCGATCGAAGGCGCTGATCCGGTCCGAGGTGATCAGGATGCGCCGACCGTCCGGGAGGTCGTAATTGTCCCGGACCTTACCCCGATAATGGTTCGGCAGCTCCGGCAAGGTCGCATCGCGCAGGACCTGATGCGCGTGCGGGGCGAGATCGGCCGTGTTCATCGGGTGTCTCGTGAGGCTGGGCGGCGACCGCGCCGCCGGACCTGTGTGCGCGGCCGAGCCCGAGATTTCCAGCCCCGCCAATACCCTCTGCACCGCTGCAGCGGCAGCGCCGAAGGCTCGTCGGCCATTCGGTGACGGCTTTCGCGACCCGAAGCCCCCGTCCCAGGCGGGCATCCGTGCCTAGTCGCGCCCATGTGCGGACCCTATTCTCAACCGCAACGAGACACGACGGATGGCCCGCGGCGGCGTAGCCGGGTGGTCACGCCGGACGGCCGAGGCGCGATGATCGACACCCCTCACCCGACGACGCGACATCCGTTCCTGCGGCGGATCGAGTCCGTCGCGCTGTTCAAGCTTTCCGATGAGGAGCGGGCGGCCCTCAACGCGCTGCCCATGCAGATGGTGCAGATCGAGCCCAACCAGGACATCGTCCRCGAGGGGGATCGTCCGTCCCGGAGTTTCACGATCCTCAGCGGAATCGCCTGCACCTACAAATCGACCCGCGCCGGCAAACGGCAGGTGATGAGCTATCACGTCCCCGGCGATGTGCCGGATTTCCAGAGCCTGTACCTGGAGGTTCTCGACGTCACCATCGCGACGATCAGCTCCTGCCGGCTGGGCTTCGTCCAGCATGACGCGGTCCGCGCAATGCTGCGAGCGCATCCGCGCCTCAACGCGGTGTTCTGGCGCGCGACTCTGATCGATGCCGCCCTGGTGCGGGAGTGGATGCTCAACACGGGGCGTCGGGAAGCCTACGCGCGCATGGCTCACCTCTTCTGCGAACTGGTGACCCGCCTCGACGCGGTCGGGCTGGCGCCGGACCGGGCCTGCGACCTGCCCATGACGCAGCCCGAACTGGCGGACGCGCTCGGGATCACGCCGGTTCATGTCAACCGCACGATCCGCGACCTCAAGGCCGCCGGCCTGATCACGCTGCGCGGCCGCCGCCTCATCGTCCACGACTGGCCTGGGCTGCTGGCGGCAGCCGAATTCGATCCGACCTACCTTCACCTGCGGGATCTGGACTGCCGCTGAATCGCCCGCCCGGACAATGTCATCGAAGACGGACGGTTTTCGGCACAGCCGGATTCGCCCGCTCGGCCGTTCAGGCCGTCCACGCACCCTGCGACACGCAACGCACCCGCATGGTGCACGGTCTCAAGATCGGGGCAATCAGAAGCTATCGTCGACGCCCGCGATCCTCACCGAGAATTCAGCGAACGGATGGTGCCCAGGGGCGGAATCGAACCACCGACACTGCGATTTTCAGTCRCATGCTCTACCAACTGAGCTACCTGGGCGTCGCCCGCGCCGTCATCGGCCTCGGACGCCGCGGGGTATAGTAAGTGCTTCGCGGCCTGTCCAGCCTTGCCGCGCCATCGGCGTGCAGGAAATGCCGGAAAAATTCAGCGCTCCGGATCCGGCTCCCGGGGTCCCTCGTCGGACTCGATGTCCTCGGGGATCGCGTAGCGCTCGTTGAGCCAGCGTCCGAGATCGACATCGGCACAGCGCTGCGAGCAGAACGGCTGATACTCCGGCGTCGCCGGTTTCCGACAGATGGGACAGGCCGGACGGCGCTCGCGGCTCATGCGAGCGCGCCCCAGCCGGAACGTACGGGATAACCCTCGCCGTCGAGAAGACTCATGGTCTCGTAGAGCGGCAGCCCGACGACGCCACTGTAGGATCCGACGAGCTTCACCACGAAGGCACCGGCCAATCCCTGGATCGCGTAGCCGCCGGCTTTGCCGCGCCACTCGCCCGACGCCACGTATCCCTGGATGTCGCGGCCGGAGAGGCGCTTGAACCGGACCCGGCTCTCGACGATCCGCTCCCGGCGTCCGCGCGGCGAGAGCAGGCAGATCGCGGTATAGACCCGGTGCTGGCGCCCGGAGAGCAGGCGGAGGCAATCCGCGGCCTCGTCGGGAACTTCGGCCTTCGGCAGGACGCGACGTCCGACCGCGACCACCGTGTCGGCCGACAGGAGCCAGGTCGGCGTCTTGGTATCGTCCAGGTGAAGCGCCGCCTCGGCGGTCGCGAGCTTCGTGCGGGCGAGGCGGCGCGCCAGTTCGCGGGGCGGTTCGGCCTTGCGCGGCGTCTCGTCGATCTCCGCCGGCAGAAGGGCGGCCGGCTCGATTCCAATCTGTTGCAGGAGCGCGAGGCGGCGCGGCGAAGCGGAGGCGAGCACGAGCCGCGCTGGCGTACCCTGCCCTGCGCCGATCGCTTCAGGTGTGGCGTCCATGATCTTCCGTTCGCACAATCGACCGCAGCCGTGCGCGCCCTGCGCGGCGGCACGACGTCGGCCGGGACAGGCTCGATCCGCCTGCCTGATACGGGAAGGGGTCGGGCTTGTGAACTCAAGACCATCTTCATCGCATCGGGAATTCCGGTGGCCAAACGGCGCGATCCTGTCCCGGCGACGCTCGCCTCCGGCAAGAGTACGCAGGCTCACGCACGGATCTGAACTGTGGTTCTCCGACCTGAGTCAGACTAAAATCCGCGCACTGCGACCTGGCAAGACAACCCGAAGCACTGGGTCGGAACCGTAACCGGACGTTAACCACACTCAGCCGAGATGGGTCTCATCGGACTGGGATCGACATCGATGCTGAACGCTGATCCGCTCTTGCAGCGCCCGAAGCTCGTGAGTGCCGCTCTTCTGGTCCGCGCTCTCGACAGCCTCAAGCCGAGGGCCACGTCGCCGGTCGAGATGTGGCGACTGCTTACCGACCAGTACGTGGTCGATCTCGACGCCGTCGCGGCCCTTCTGCCGGCCAACGAGCCGGAGACCCACTGGCTGGCGGCCCGCGACTGAAGCCGGTCCGATCAGGTCGGGTCGCCGACCGCGCAACTGGCACGTGACGTGCCTTCGGATTTCAGCGACCGGGAAGGAAACGCTCAGGCAACGACAACGCGGCGGCTCGCACGCCAGAGCACCCCGCGGACCTTTCGATCACTCGAATGCGAGGTCCGTCATGTCGGAACTGCTCTCCGTTGCCCTGGTCTGTGCCGGCACCCTCCTGGCACAGGACTGCTCCCGTGATACCGCCCTCGACGTCATCATCGCCCCGGCGCACACGCCGATCGAGTGCCTGATGCACGCGCAGACGATGGCGGCCCAGGCCGGGCTGCCGGGGGGCAGCGACCGGTACCTCAAGATTGCGTGCGAGCATCGCCGGACCGAGGGCGATCCCGGCCCGATCATCCGGCGCGCATCCTAAACGCGCGGGCGAGTCCCGCACCGCGGGCACTCGCCCGGGAGGTGACGGGCGCGACGGACCGCACGGTCGACGCTGCGATGAGGCAGCGGACGACATGGTGCAACAAAGTCACGTCCGTATAATTCCTGTTGAACTTCGACCTTCGTCCAGTTGCGGCCCAGAGGAACGGGAAGCATCCTACCCGGCCAAGCTGATGCGATACCAAGACCGGCATCCGCCAACTTTGCCGCCCCGATGGCCCGCGTGCCGGGCAGGGCTCTCGCGAGTGCCTGCCTGATGCTCTACGACGCCTTCGACCTGCAGACCGACATCGCCGCTCAGACCCGGGCGTGGGGCCGGCTTCTGAACGACATCTGGTCGCCCTGGTTCGGGTGGGGCGAGCCGGTGACTTGGATGTCGGCCGGTGCCCGCATGATGATGCGCACGGGCCTGACCTTCTCGCGGCCGCCTTACGGCATCGACTCGGTGACCGTCGGCAACCGGAGCGTCCCGGTCTCGGAGGAGCCGGTCGAGGTCACGCCGTTCGGAACACTCCTGCACTTCAAGAAAGACGTCCACACCGAGCAGCCCAAGGTGCTGATGGTCGCCCCGATGTCGGGCCATTTCGCCACCCTGCTCCGCGCCGCGGTGCGCACGATGCTGCCCGACCACGACGTCTACATCACCGACTGGCACAATGCCCGCGACGTCCCCGTGTCGGACGGCCAGTTCGGCTTCGACGACTATGTGGGCCACCTGATCCACTTCCTGCGCACGATGGGCGAAGGCGCCCACATGGTCGCGGTCTGCCAGCCCGCCGTGCAGGCCCTCGTGGCCGCCGCCGCGATGGCGCAGACGAAGGATCCGGCCGCTCCGCGCAGCATGACCCTGATGGCCGGACCGGTCGATTGCCGGATCAATCCCACGGGCGTGAACGAACTGGCGACCTCCAAGCCGATCGAGTGGTTCGAGAAGAACCTGATCGCCACGGTCCCGACGCGTCACAAAGGCGCCGGGCGCAAGGTCTATCCGGGCTTCATGCAGGTCTCGGCGTTCATGGCGATGAATGCCAAGCGCCACATCCAGGGCCACGCCGATCTGTTCTGGCACATGGCCCACGGGGAGAACGACAAGGCCGCGGCGATCGAGACCTTCTACGACGAGTATTTCGCCGTGCTCGATCTCGCGGCCGACTTCTACCTGGAAACGGTCAAGACCGTGTTCCAGGACCACACCCTGGCCAGGAACGCCGTGAGCTATCGCGGCGATCCGATCGACCTGCGGGCGATCCGCCGCACCGCCCTGATGACCGTCGAGGGTGAGCGGGACGACATCTGCGCGGTCGGCCAGACCATGGCGGCCCACGACCTGTGCACGGACCTCGCCCCGTACATGCGGACCCATCACCTCCAGGCGGGCGTTGGCCATTACGGCGTCTTCGCCGGGCGGCGCTGGGAGTCTCAGATCTATCCGCAGGTGCGCAACTTCATCCAGGCCCACAACTGACCGGCCCGGCGTCGCGCCGATTTGACCCGCCGACCTGGGCGGCCCACCATGCTAGCGTCCTGAGGACGGGGGCGCGGATCGCGTGTTTCCCGGGGCCACTCCTTCGGCGTGAGGCGGAACGGTCGGCGTGATCGGCAGGAACGGCTACGACAACAAGACCGATGCGGGCGGACCGACCGGCGGGCGCACCGCGACCGCCGCACGGCTCGACCGGCTGGTGGCCCAGGCGCGGGTCGCGATCCTGTGGGAGCAGGCCTGGCCTGTCCTCTGGCGCGGCCTCGGCGTCGGGCTGCTCTTCCTGGTCGTGTCCTGGTCGGGTCTGTGGCTCGACCTGACACCGCTCTGGCGCCAAGTCGGCCTCGGGGCTTTGGCAGCCCTCCTCGTGGCCGCTCTGTGGCCTCTGATCCATCTCGCCGGGCCGGACCGGCGCCTGCTCCTGGCGCGGCTCGACCGCGAGGCGGCGGCACGCGATCCGGCGCTGCGCCACGGGCCCGCCTCCGCGGCGCAGGACAGTCTGGCCGTCGGCGCCTCGGATCCGGGAAGCCGGACGCTGTGGGACCTGCATCAGCGCCGCGCCGCGCAGGCGATGTCCGCATTGCGGGTCGGCCTGCCGCGACCGGGCATGACGCGTCATGATCCGTTCGCCCTGCGCGCCGGCTTGGTGGTGGCCGCGGTCGCCAGCCTGTTCGCGGCCGGCCCTGAATGGCGCCAGCGGATCGGCGCCGCCTTCGACTGGCAGGAGCCTGCGGCGCCCGGCCCGAACTTCCGCGTGGACGGTTGGATCGACCCGCCGCTCTACACCCGCATGCCGCCGTTGCTCATCGCCATGGACGGGAGCGACCAGCACCTGCGCGCGCCCGTCAATGCGCAGCTGATCGTGCGGATCGCCGGTCAAGGCAAGGCGGCGTCGGCGACGACCCTCACGCCCAATGCCGGCCTCGTCTCCGTCCCGGGACAGGAGGCACGGCCCGACCTGCGCGAGGAGCGCTACCGCATCGTCGGCGGCGCCGAACTGACGATCGCGACCCCGGCCGGTCGGCAGCGCCTGACCGTCGAGGCGATCCCCGACCGGCCGCCGGAGGTGACCGCCGTGGGCGGCCCCGAGGTGAATGGGCGCGGCACCTTCAACCTGACCTATCGCGCCAAGGACGATTACGGGATCAGCTCGGCCGAGGCGGTGATCGATCCGCTGAAGTCCGGCCGCACGCTGGTTCCGGTTCCGCATATCGGCCTGGCGCTGCCCGGCGATGCCAGCGGCGAGGCCGACACCAAGACCCTGGTGGACCTCACGGACAGCCCGTGGTCCGGGGCGCGGGTCCGCTACCATATCGTGGTCAAGGACGAGGCCGGACAGGAAGGCCGTACCCCCGACACCGAGATCATCCTGCCCGCGCGCCCCTTCCGCGACCCGCTGGCGCGGGCGCTCGCCGAGGATCGCCGCCGCCTCGTCACGGCCCCCGATACCGATCGCCGCTGGGTCCAGGGCGCGCTGGACGCCCTCCTCGTCGCGCCGGACACGTTCACGCCGCAGCCGGCGATCTTCCTCGGGCTCCGGACCGCGACCGAACGCCTGCGCCGGGCTCGGACCGACACGGACCTCACCGACGTGGCCGACCTCCTGTGGGAGATGGCCCTTAAGATCGAGGACGGGGACCTCTCCGACGCCGAGAAGCAGCTCCGTCAGGCTCAGGACCGGCTGAAGGAGGCGATCGAGCGCAATGCGCCCGACGACGAGATCAAGCGGCTGACGCAGGACCTGAAGCAGGCCCTCGACAAGTTCCTGTCCGAGATGGCGCAGAAGCAGGGGCGCGAGCCCCGTGAGCAGAGCGAGCGCGGCCAGAACAACCAGCAATCGAAGACGGTGACGCCCGAGGATCTCGACAAGATGATCCAGGACATGGCGGAGGCGATGAAGCGCGGCGACACCGCCGAGGCGCAGCGTCTCATGGAGCAGCTGCGCAACGTCCTGGAGAACCTACAGACCGCCGAACGCGGGGGCCGCTCCGACCAGGCATCCCGCGAGATGCAGAAGCAGATGCGCGACCTGGACGCGATGTCCCGCGAGCAGCAGGGCCTGCGCGACGAAACCTTCAAGGACGGGCAGGAGCAGCGCGGCGGTCAGCGCCAGCCGAATCGCGGTCAACCGCAGCAGGGCCAGCGGGGTCAGCAGGGACAGAAGCAGCCGGGTCAGCAGGGACAGCAGGGCGAAGGCCAGCAGGGCCAGGGCCAAAAGGGTCAGGGCCAGCAGGGTCAGGGCCAGCCGGGTGACGTCGGGCAGCGCCAGCAGGCCCTCCGGCAGCGGCTGGAACAGCTCGAGCAGCGCATGAAGGAGAACGGCATGCGCGGTGAGCAGGGCCTGTCCGATGCCGAGGACGCCATGCGCGAGGCTGAGAACRCCCTCAAGGACGGCGATTCGAGCGGGGCGGTCGATGCGCAGGCTCGCGCCCTCGACGGCCTGAAGCGTGGTGCCGACGGCATGGCGCAGCAGATGCAGGAGATGGCCGAGGGCCAGGGCGAAGGCCAGCAGGACGGCGGCCAGCAACCCGGGCAGCAGGGTCAGGCCGGCGCCCGCGACGACGACCCCCTCGGCCGTCCGACCCGGGGGCGCGACATGAGCGACGGCCGGGTGCGGGTCCCGACGGCTGACGAATCAGCGGTCCAGCGCGCGCGGCGCATCATGGAAGAGCTGCGGCGCAAGCTCGGCGACCCGAGTCGCCCCCGCGAGGAACTCGACTATTTCGAGCGCCTGCTCCGCCGAAACTGAGCGCTCCTCCTTTCACGCCGCGCGAGGCTGCCATGCGGCCTCGGCCCCATCCGGATCTCCCTCTGAATGTCGTCCAACACCCTCGTCCTGATCGCCTGCCTGGCTGTCGCCGTGGTCCTCGTCCTGGGCCTCGCCAACATGATGCGCGGCGGCAGCGCGAGCCTCTCGCAGCGGCTGATGCGACTGCGGGTCCTGCTCCAGTTCTTGGCGATCGTGATCATCATGGGCGTCGTCTGGTGGCGCTCGGCCTGACCGCGAAACCGCCCGGGTGTGACCGCGCCGCCGCACCGGACGCCTTTCGACGCGGCGCCGGATGAATTGGCCGCCGGACCCCGTGGGCCTCTGCTACGCTCGGTAGAAGCAATTCGCTGCGCCTAACCGGCCGAGCCCGCATGACGACCCCCTCTCGCCTCTGTCTGTTCGGCCTCCTGACAGGAGCGGTCATCCTGCCCGCCTCGGCCGCAGACGCGCCGCCGCGTCCCGCCGCCTATGCGCCACCCGTGCAGCCCCTCAGCATCGTGTCGGAGATCCGCATCGGCGGCGCGGTGCAGGATCCCGGGAGCGCGGAGGGCAAGCTTCCGGGCTTCAGCAAGGCGAACGTCAACGGCGAGGTCCTGTTCGCGAAGCCGGTGCTCAGCGCCGATCCGTTCTGGCAGGCCTTCGTGCCGCGGCCGACGGTGGGCGGCAGCTACAACACCGGTGGCCGGACCAGCTACGCCTATCTGGGGGCCACCTGGACCCTCGAAGTCTTCCCGGAAACCTTCAATCGCCGGATCTTCCTCGACGGCTTCTTCGGCGGCGTGGCCCATAACGGCTGGACCGGCCCGAAGGCGGAGACGCCCTACGGCTTCAACACTCTCGGCTGCTCGCCGATGTTCCGCGAGGCGGCTGCTCTGGGCTTCCGTCTGACGGAGCACTGGAGCATCATGGCGACGATCGAGCACATGTCGAATGCCGGATTGTGTGCCAACAACCGCGGCCTGACCAATTACGGTGGCAAGATCGGCTACACCTTCTGAGGCGCCCACTCCTTGGTCAAACTCAATCGCATCTACACGAGGACCGGCGACAGGGGCACGACCGCACTGGCGGACGGGCAGCGTCGCTCGAAAGCGGACCTTCGGGTCGAGACCTACGGCACCGTCGACGAGACCAACGCCTGCATCGGTTTGGTGCGCCTGCACACGCAAGGCCCCCTCGACGGGATGCTCGGCGCGATCCAGAACGACCTCTTCGATCTCGGTGCCGACCTCGCCACACCGCCCAGCCCGGAGCCGCTGCCCTATGAGCCGCTTCGGATCGTCGCGAGCCAGGTCGAGCGTCTGGAGCGCGACATCGACGCCCTGAACGCGGCCATCCCGCCGCTGAAATCCTTCGTGCTCCCCGGCGGTTCGCCGGCCTCGGCGGCCCTGCACCTCGCTCGAACGGTCTGCCGTCGCGCGGAGCGACTCGCGGTGAGCCTCGCCGCCCGGGAGGACGAAACGGTGTCCTCCGAGGCGCTGCGCTATCTGAATCGCCTATCGGACTTCCTGTTCGTCGCAAGCCGGGCGGCCAATGCGGACGGGGCCGATGACGTACTCTGGGTGCCCGGCGCCAACCGCTGAGGCCGAGCCCAGCGTTTTCGCGGGCTCGCCACGGCGCCGCGTTGACAAGGCGGAAATGTGGCCGCTACGGTCCGCCCGCCTTGCGTGCCCCGGCCACGCTGCGCCACGGGCGCGGTGGGAGTGGCCTGCACGACGACAAGAATCCTCCGGGGAAGGATCGTGACCGCCATGAAGGTGCTGGTGCCCGTCAAGCGGGTGGTGGACTACAACGTCAAGATTCGCGTGAAGGCCGACGGCTCCGGGGTCGAACTCGCCAACGTGAAGATGTCGATGAATCCTTTCGACGAGATCGCCGTCGAGGAGGCGATCCGTCTGAAGGAGAAGGGCCAGGTCACCGAGATCGTGGCGGTCTCGATCGGACCGCAGCAGGCGCAGGAGACCCTCCGCACGGCCCTGGCCATGGGGGCCGACCGCGCCATCCTGGTCAAGACCGACGTGACCTGCGAGCCGCTGGCCGTCGCCAAGCTGCTCAAGGCCGTCGTCGAGAAGGAGAGCCCGCAGCTCGTCATCCTGGGCAAGCAGGCGATCGACGACGACTCGAACCAGACCGGGCAGATGCTCGGTGCGCTCCTGGGTTGGCCACAGGGCACGTTCGCCTACAAGATCGCGCTCGCGGACGGGACCATCGACGTCACCCGCGAGGTCGATGGGGGCCTGCAGACCGTGGGCCTGAAGCTGCCGGCGATCGTGACGACCGATCTGCGGCTCAACGAGCCGCGCTACGCCAGCCTGCCCAACATCATGAAGGCGAAGAAGAAGCTGCTGGAGGAGCTGGCGCCGGATGCGCTCGGCGTCGACGTGACCCCCCGGATCAAGGTGCTCAAGACGGCCGAGCCGCCGGGACGCTCGGCCGGCGTCAAGGTCGGGTCCGCGGCCGAGCTGGTCCAGAAGCTCAAGGTCGAAGCCGGCGTCATCTGATCCGCATGCGGGGCTCCCGAGACCCGGTCGAGCCCCGCGCCATCACCCTCAAGGGCATCAGCAGACCATGACGACACTCCTCTTCGTCGAGCACGGAAACGGCCAGATCAAGGACGGGACCCTCAAGGCGCTCTCCGCCGCCCGGGACATCGGCGCCCCGGTCCACGCCCTGGTCCTGGGCGCCGGCTCCAAGGCCGTGGCCGAGGCCGCCGCGAAGCTCGACGGCGTCGAGAAGGTTCTGAACGCCGAGGACGGCCTCTACGATCACGATCTCGCCGAGCCGGTCTCGGCCCTGATGGCGGCGATCGCCGAGCCCTACGACACGATCATCGCGTCGGCCTCGACGACGGGCAAGAACGTGCTGCCTCGGGTGGCCGCGCTGCTCGATGTCGCCCAGATCTCCGACATCATCAAGGTGGTCGCGCCTGACACGTTCGAGCGGCCGATCTACGCCGGCAACGCCATTCAGACCGTGCAGGCACCCGCGGGGAAGAAGGTGATCACGGTGCGGACGGCGGCCTTCAAGGCGGCTGCCGAAGGCGGCGCGACCGCTCCGGTGGAGGGCGTGTCCGCCGCCGCGCCGGAGGCAGGCGGCTCGAGCTTCAAGGGCGAGGAAATCGCCAAGTCCGACCGGCCTGAATTGGCCTCGGCTCGGATCATCGTGTCCGGCGGGCGGTCCCTCGGCTCGTCGGACAAGTTCCACGAACTGATCGAGCCGCTCGCCGATGCCCTGGGCGCTGCGGTCGGCGCGTCCCGTGCCGCCGTGGACGCCGGATACGCGCCGAACGATTGGCAGGTCGGACAAACCGGAAAGGTCGTCGCGCCGGACCTTTACGTGGCGGTGGGCATCTCGGGTGCGATCCAGCATCTCGCCGGCATGAAGGATTCGAAGGTCATCGTCGCCATCAACAAGGATGAGGACGCGCCGATCTTCCAGGTCGCCGATTACGGTCTGGTCGGAGACCTCTTCCAGGTTGTGCCGGAGTTGCAATCCGAGATCGGTAAAGCCAAGGGCCAGTAGCGGAACGCGATCGGGAAACCCGCGAGTCTTGTCGCAGAACGCGGCGCCACGGGTTCCTTCCGGATCGGAGATTGGTCTAGAAGGCTGCAACGGCGAGAGTTCGCGCGATGCCGTCGCCCCGTGCCGCCGGTCGAACCGCGCGGCCGCGCATCGGCATCCGCATTGGGGGCACAGGTCGGCACATGCACATGGAGATCAAGCGGGTCGGCATCATCGGCGCAGGCCAGATGGGAAGCGGCATCGCGCAGGTCTGCGCCACGGCCGGCTTCGACGTCCTGCTGAACGATCGTGACCCCGCTCGGCTCGAGAACGGCCTGTCCGTTATCGAGGGCAGCCTCGCCCGCCTCGTTTCGAAGGGAACGATGACGGAGTCCGACAGCGCTGAAGCCCGATCCCGGATCGTGGCCGCGCGGGATTACGGTGCGCTCAGCCCTTGCGACCTCGTCATCGAGGCGGCGACCGAGAACGAGGCCACCAAGCGCGAGATCTTCACCACCCTGTGCGGGTCTCTGCGCCCGGAAACGCTGGTGGCGACGAATACGTCATCGATCTCCATCACCCGGCTGGCCGCGGCGACCGACCGGCCCGAGAAGTTCATCGGCATTCATTTCATGAATCCGGTGCCGGTGATGCAGCTCGTGGAGCTGATCCGCGGTATCGCGACCGAGGATACGACCTACGAATCCGCCAAGGCCTTCATCGCGAAACTCGGCAAGACCTCGACGATGTCGGAGGACTTCCCGGCCTTCATCGTGAATCGCATCCTGCTGCCGATGATCAACGAGGCGATCTACACGCTCTACGAGGGCGTCGGATCGGTCGAGTCGATCGACACCGCCATGAAGCTCGGCGCGAACCACCCGATGGGTCCGCTGCAGCTCGCCGATTTCATCGGTCTCGATACCTGCCTGTCGGTTATGCAGGTGCTGTACGAGGGCTTGGCCGACTCGAAATACCGGCCCTGCCCGTTGCTGGTTAAGTATGTCGAGGCCGGCTGGCTGGGCCGCAAGGCCAAGCGCGGCTTCTACGATTATCGCGGACCGACGCCGATCCCGACCCGCTGATCGCGACGCAGGACGTCGGGGCGGGACGGCTTGTGGAGGCCGTCCCGGGTCACGGTTACTTCGGAGCGCCGTTCGCGCCGGGCTGGGCCGGCTGCGGATAGGACGGGTTGCCGCCGGGAACACCGGTGCTGTTCGTGGACGACGCGCCGCCGGGTTGGCCGGTGACCGAGCCGGTCACTTCCTTACGCGACGCATCCTGGCTCTGGCTGGCGTAGTCCTTCGGGGAATTGGCGCCGTTCCACGTGAGCAGCCCAACGGTGGCGATCGCCAGCAAGACGAGACTCGCCACCAGAACCCAGAGCATGGGCTTTCCGCGCTCGGCCTGACGGCTCTCGTTCGGGTTCAATCTCGGGGCCATCTGCAAAACCTTCCTCGACGGGACGCCACACGCCGAAACGGGCGTTGCGCGACACGATCTCGTTACCGGCCGCCA
The DNA here is from genome assembly GCF_056403155.1 of Methylobacterium sp. P3_A11. Lineage (NCBI taxonomy): Bacteria > Pseudomonadati > Pseudomonadota > Alphaproteobacteria > Hyphomicrobiales > Methylobacteriaceae > Methylobacterium > Methylobacterium sp. P3_A11. The sequence continues at coordinate 2,228 of NZ_JBFUGA010000112.1, read as the reverse complement.
ACGCGGGGCCGTCGAGGCAGGTTCCTGCCGGAGGTCTGGATCACCGCCCGGTGGTCAGAAGGATCTTGCCGAGATGAGTGCTCGATTCCATCAGCTCGTGCGCGGCCTGCGCCTGCTCCAGCGGGAACGTGGCATGGGTGACGGACCGGATGCGCCCACTATCGAGTTCCGGCCAGATGTCTCGGCGGAGGCCGTCGGCGATCGCGGCCTTGTCGGCCTTGGCGCGGGGCCGGAGCGTCGAGCCGGTGAAGGTCAGACGGTTGCGCATGATCGGCGTGATGTTGAGGCCGTCGACCTTGTAGCCGCCCATCAGAGCGATCATCACCAGACGCCCGTCCGGTGCCAGTGACTTGAGGTTGCGGGCGAGGTAGCTCGCCCCGATCATGTCGAGGATGACGTCGACACCGCGTCCGTCGGTGAGACGCTTCACCTCCTCGGCGAAGTCGGCCTGCTTGTAGTCGATCGCGGCCTCCGCCCCGAGTCCTTCGCAGAAGCGGCACTTTTCGGCCGAGCCCGCGGTGGCGAAGACCCGGGCTCCGACATGCTTCGCGATCTGGATCGCGGTGGCACCGATCCCGCTCGATCCCCCATGGACGAGAAAGCTCTCGCCGGGCGCGAGGCGTCCGCGCTGCACGACGTTCGAATAGACCGTGAAGAAGGTCTCGGGCAGGCCACCGGCATCGACCAGGGAGACGGCTTTGGGGCGCGGCAGACAATGGGACGCCTCGGCCAGAGCGTATTCGGCATAGCCGCCACTGATGACCAACGCACAGACCTCGTCGCCGACCGACAGGCCGTCGACCCCGCTGCCAAGGGCGACGATGCGGCCGGCGACTTCGAGGCCGGGAACCTCGGTCGCGCCGGGGGGCGGGGGATACACGCCGGCACGCTGGGCGACATCGGGCCGGTTCACGCCGGCGGCCACGACTTCAATGAGTACCTGCCCGGCCCCGACGCTCGGCACCGCGGCGGTCTCGAGCCGTATCACCTCAGGGCCGCCCGCACCGTCGTAGCGGATCTGTCGCATGGTCTCGGGCAGGTCGGTGCTGGCCATCAACGATCATCCTCAGCGCGCAGGTGGTGACGCCCGCGCTCACGGTGCCGCGGGACCGGCTCTACTTGCGGCAACGGACGCGCTTGGCAAGCCGCCGGGCCGGCGGGCGTCCGTTGCCGGTCCGCATCGCCTACCGGGCAGCCGCCTTCACGGCCGCCGGCAACACGATCTGGCCTTGCGAAAGGCTCTTGGGCCAGATCGCCACCTGCTTGCCGTCCTGCCATTGGGCCATCAGGCCGGTGACGAAGCCCGGGCCGTACTTGATGGAATGCGTGAACGGGTCGTCCTTGCCGTAGAACTGGGTCCGCCCGACGGTACCGACCCAGTCGGTCTTCTCCAGGGCGTCGACGAGCTTGTCGGCCTCCGCGGATCCGGCACGCTTCACCGCATCGGCGGCGTAGTAGACCTGATCGTAGGCCATGTAGCCCGCGTAGGAGGGATCGCTGCCGAAGCGCTTCTTGAACGCGTCGCTGAAGGCCAGGGACTTGTCGGTGATCGCGGCGCCCGGCACCGCGATGCTCTGGAAGATCACGCCCTGCGTGGCGCCATTGGTGTTGGCCCAGAAGGTCGAGGAGGTGGCCTGCGAATTCATGCCGGTCATGGCGAGAGGCACCTGCTGGTTCTGCCACTGCACCGTCGGCTGCACACCGACATGCGAGATGCCGGTGACGATCAGGTCGGGCTTGGCCGCCTCGATCTTGTTGTAGATCGGCGTGAAATCACCCGTGTCCGGCGAGAAGCGAATGTGGTCGACGACCTTCACGCCGATCTCGGGCAGGCATTTCTCGTAGCCGACATCGAGGGGCCGGGTCCAAGCCGCGTCCTCGCTCATGATCGCCGCAGTCTTCACCTTCATCAGGTCGAGCAGCATGTCCTTGGTGGAATCGCAGATCGACTGCGCCAGGGCGGCCGAGGTCAGGTAGCCGTGGAAGGTGTACTTGTTGCGGGCGTAATCCTTGTGAACCGCGAGGCTGATCTCGTTGGAAGCGGCGCCGGGGGTGATCATCGGCGTCTTGAGCCGGGCCGCCCAGGGCATCAGCGCCAGCACCACCTCCGAGATGTAGCTGGCGATGACGAGGTTGACCTTGTCCTCCGAGACCGCCCGCTGGAAGGCGCGGACCGCGTCGGAGGCGGAACTCTTGTCGTCGTAGGTGACGACCTGGATCTGCCGGCC
>NZ_JBFUGA010000111.1:0-19327 GCF_056403155.1 Methylobacterium sp. P3_A11 | reverse complement strand
CGCCTGCGCCGGTGCGGCAGCGGTCCTCCGGCGTCGCGCGCCGCGGCCGCCGGGTCCCGTGCGAAAGGCGTGAAACCGGAGGCGGCGAGATCGCGCGCCGCCTCCGCGTGGCGGGACCGATGTCACGGCAGTGCCGCGGGGCGCGACCGGCAGGACCGGGCGGGCACCGGCATTTCACCCTGCGCGCGCCTTCGTGTACGAGACCGAGCCCCGCCTTCCGCGACCCGGTCGACGGGCTCCCCCGCCCGTCACACGACGGCAGAGACCTTGGACATGGCAGTGACCGATCAAGACGCGGCGCCGGTCTCCACCGGGGTGGTCGGCCTCGACCACATCCTGGCCGGCGGCTACGCGTCCCGACGCTCGCACCTCATCGAAGGGCGGCCCGGGTCCGGCAAGACGACGCTGGCGATGCAGTTCCTGCTCGACGGGGTGAAGCGCGGCGAGCGCTGCCTGTACATCACGCTCTCGGAAAGCCGGCGGGAGCTCCTGAACGTCGCGGCGCGCCACGGCTGGACCCTCGACGGCGTCGAGATCTGTGAGCTCGTCGCGCCGGAACTGAGCCTCGACCCGGGCCAGCAGCAGAGCCTCGTCCATACCTCCGATCTCGAGCTCGGCGAGACCGTCCGCATGGCGATCGCCGCGATCGAGCGGTCCAAGCCGCAGCGCGTCGTCTTCGACAGCCTGTCGGAGATCCGGCTGCTCTCGCAGGGGTCGCTGCGCTACCGCCGGCAGGTCCACGCCCTGCGCAGCTTCCTGCTGATCCAGAACACCACGGCGCTCCTCCTCGACGACCTGACCGCCGAGGCCGACGACCTGAACCTGCACAGCCTCAGCCATGCCGTGATCCGGCTGGAGCAGCTCGCGCCGCTCTACGGAGGCGAACGGCGGCGGCTGCGGGTGATCAAGATGCGCGGCACGGCGTTTCGGGGCGGGTTCCACGATTACGTCATCCGGCGCGGCGGCCTGACGGTGTTCCCGCGGCTCGTCGCGGCCGAGCATCTCGGCACCGTCACGGACGACCAGTGCAGCACGGGTAGCCCCGAACTCGACCTGCTGCTCGGTGGCGGCGTCGACCGCGGGACCAGCACGATGCTGATCGGCCCGTCCGGCGTCGGCAAGTCGACGGTGGCGCTCACCTGCATCACCGCGGCGATCGCCCGCGGCGAGAAGGCCCTGATCCTCAGCTTCGACGAGACCACGGGCGTGCTGCGCCGACGGGCGCGCGGCCTTGGCATGCCGCTTGACGCCGTGATCGCCTCCGGCGATCTCCGGGTCGAACAGATCGATCCGGCGGAGGTCTCGCCCGGGGAACTCGCCGACATCGTGCAGGATTCGGTGGAGCGTCGGGGCGTCACGACGGTCGTGATCGATTCCCTGACCGGCTACCACAACGCCATGCCGGAGGAGAATCACCTGCTCCTGCAGATGCATGAGCTGCTGACCTACCTGAACCAGCAGGGCGTCATCAGCCTCTTGGTGCTGGCGCAGCACGGCATGATCGGCGCGATGGGTGCGCATGTCGACCTGACCTATCTCAGCGACACGATTCTGCTGTTCCGCATCTTCGAGGCGGACGGGCGTCTGCGCCGCGCGATCTCCGTCGTGAAGAAGCGGACCGGCAGCCACGAGGACGCGATCCGTGAATTGCGGATCGACTCCGGTGGGATCCGCGTTGGCGAACCGCTCAGCGCGTTCAGAGGGATCATGACCGGCGTCCCGACATACGAAGGTAAGGGCTCATCACTCTTGCCCACCCGCATGACTGACTTGTCCACCCGCATGGCTGATGACCGAGGCTGAACCGCCGGTTCTGATCTTCACGCCGGGTGGCCGCGACGCCGTCGTCGCCGCGACCATCCTCGGCGAGGAGCGGATCGCGTCGCAGGTCTGCGGCAGCTTCGCGGAGGTGGTCTCCCGGCTGGACATGGCGGCCTGCGCGATCCTCACCGAGGAGGCGCTGCTGTCCTCGAACCGGCAAGCGCTGGCAGCGTGGATCGCCGCGCAGCCGCCGTGGTCCGATTTCCCGTTCATCCTCCTGCGCCTGCGAGGCGCCGAACCCAACGCGCAGCTGACCGACCTGCTGGGCAACGTGAACGTGCTGGAGCGCCCGTTCCATCCGGCGACGCTGGTCATGGCGGCCCGCGCCGCCCATCGCGCCAAGCGTCGGCAGCTCGAGGCGCGGGCCTATCTCGAGGAACGCGAGCGGACGACCGAGCGGCAGGCGCTCCTGATCCGCGAGCTGCATCACCGGGTGAAGAACACCCTGGCGACGGTCCAGGCGCTCCTCGGGGCCTCGGCCCGGTCCGCCACCAGCGTCGACGCGTTCTACGCGTCGTTCTCGGCGCGGGTAATCTCGCTGGCCAAGACCCACAATCTCCTGACGGAGGATTACTGGCAGCAGGCGCCCTTGCGCGAGATGCTGATGAACGAACTGGGCCCCTACAACGACGTCGAGGGCTCCCGCATCCAGCTCGACGGCCCCCAGGTCGACCTGATGGGCGACCTCGCGGTCCCGACCGGCATGGCCATCCACGAGCTGACGACGAATGCGGCCAAGCACGGCGCCCTGTCGGTTCCGGAGGGCCGGATCCGGATCCGCTGGGAGGTCGAGCAGACGCCGGCCGCGCGCATGCTCCATCTCGCCTGGACCGAGCGGGGTGGGCCGGCCACGGGGACGCCGACCCGGAAGGGTTTCGGCTCGACGCTCCTGCAGCGCGTCCTCAAGGTCCAGTGCGAGGCGGAGATCGCCTTCGATTTCCAGCCGGCCGGCCTGCATTTCACCATGCGCGCCCCGCTGCCCGAGACGCGCGTCGTCCCGGCCTACTGACCGCACCGGGTCTTCGAACGGGGCCGCGCCGGGCGGGGCGCCCTGGATGTGTGCTGTCACACAGACGTGTGTTGCAACAGACCGCTCCGCTCGAACCTATCGCAGGTGCGAGATTTGGAATGTCGCGTCACAGCGGCATGTCGTTCGATGAAACAGTTTGCACCTCTCCTGGCGGCCCTCTTGGCCTGGGCCGCGTTCGGAACCTGGGCCGAAGCCCGGCGATCTGCGCTCCAGACGGACAGCCCGGCGCTGCGTCCGGGAATCGAGGCCGATCTGGCGGCCCGGAACTGTCCGGACGTCCGGATCGACACGGAGCGATTCCGCCAGTTCTCCCGCGAGAACCACCTCAACCATGCCGATTTCTTCACGAAGAAACGCTCGGTTGCGTTGCAGCAGGATCTGGATGCGGAGCGGGCGCAGTTCCGCGATCGCCCCGAGGAGGCCTGCGCACAGGCGTGGGACAAGTACGGCGAGGACGGTCGCGTGCTGCATCTCCTCGCCCGCAGATAGGCACCGTGCCGGCAGGCTCGGACCCGTTCGGGCTGGCCGCGGCGCCATGACCGGAGCGGTGACGATGGTGCGGGTGCGCCCATCGGCTCGTTCACCGGCCGGCCTGACCGGATCGGGGATTCGCCTCCACACGTCCGCGGATTTCGAAACGGATCTTCTCGCGTTCGTGGCAGTCCGGGAATAAAACTCCGATCCTCACCGTACCGCACCAGCAGATCTCAAGACATGACCGCCCGCGCGTGCGGCGCTCGAGATAAAACTGCGCTCGAATGACCCGATTGCGAGCAGAACATTTTTCGATACCGCAGCAATTGGGAACGCCGTTTCATTGACGGCGGGGGATGGGGCCTTCAATTCTAGTGGCCTGTTTGGATGTCCGGCCGCGCAACCTCCGCTCTTCGTGATCGGGGTGGCCCGTCATCCTGTCCCGCATCAAGGCATCCGGAATGACACGACCGAGACTCGTCGGGCTGAGCGCGAACGTGCAGCGGCCGTCCAAGACCCGGACCCTGGTGGACGCGGTGCTGCGCGAGGCGGGCGCCCGGGCGCCCMTCGACGCGCGGATCCTCGACTTCGTCGATGCCGGCACGGGCCTCGGTGCCGCCTGGACCCGTGACCAGCTCGCGCCGGAAGCCCGGAGCGTGCTCGCGGCCATCGAGGAGGCGGACGGGCTCGTGGTCGGCTCGCCGGTCTACAAGGGCGCCTATACCGGCCTGTTCAAGCACCTGTTCGACCTCGTCGATCCGGGGGCGCTGGCCGGCAAGCCCGTGGCGATCGTGGCCACCGGCGGCGGCGCGCGCCATGCCCTCGTGGTCGAGCACGCCTTCCGGCCGCTCTTCGGCTTCTTCGGCGCCCTCCAGATCCCGACGGCCGTCTACGCCTCCGACCCCGATTTCAGCGACGGCGTGCTCACCGAGGCCGGCGTGCGCGCCCGCGCCGCCGAAGCCGGCGGGCAGCTCGCCGCGCTGCTCGTGCACCGGTCGGCCTCCGCCGCGCCCCTCGTCCTGGCCGCCGCCGAGTGAGCCGGGCGATGCTCGACCGCCGCACCCTGCTGGCCGCCCTGGCGGCCCTGCCAATCGCGCCGGCCCTGGTCCGGGGCGCCCGGGCGGCCGAATCCGGCGTGGTCCGGATCGGCTACCAGAAGAACGGCATCCTGGTCGTCGCCAAGCAGCAGGGGATCATCGAGAAGCGCCTGGAGCCCCTCGGCCAGAGCGTGCGCTGGGTCGAGTTCTCCTTCGGGCCGCCGCTGCTGGAAGCCCTGTCGCTCGACGGGATCGACTTCGGGCAGACCGGCGACGCACCGCCGATCTTCGCGCAGGCCGCGCGCGCGAATCTCGTCTACGCGGCCGCCCAGGAGGCCGGCGGTTCCGGTGCGGGAATCCTGCTGCCGAAGGACTCCACGATCCGGAGCCTCGCCGACCTCAAGGGCAGGCGGGTCGCCTTCGCCAAGGCGTCGAGCGCGCACAACCTGACCATTGCGGCGCTGGAGAAGGCCGGCCTGGGCTACGCCGACATCGCGCCGGTGACCCTGGCTCCCGCCGATGCCGCGGCGGCCTTCGCCCGGGGCAGCATCGACGCCTGGACGATCTGGGACCCGTACTTCGCCATCGCCGAGGCCGGGGAGGGGGTGCGGGTGCTGGCGCGCGCCACCGACATCACCCCGCAGAACAACTTCTTCCTGGCGAGCCGCCCCTTCGCGGAGACCCGCGCCCCGGTGCTCGCCGCGGTGATCGAGGCGCTCGGCGCGGTGGCCGCGTGGTGCACGCAGAACCGCGGCGCGGTGGCGGAACTCCTGTCGCAGGGCACGGGCGTGCCGCTGGCCGCGACCCGGCGGGCGGTGGACCGCACCGACTACGTGATCGGCCCGATGACCGACCGCGTCGCCGCCACCCAGCAGGCGATCGCCGACCGCTTCCACGCCCTGAAGCTGATCCCGAAGCCGATCCGCATCGCCGACGCGGTCTGGACGGCGCCCGCTCGCAACGGCTGAGAACCCCGGCTCACGCTCCATGACCGACCGCACGCCCCGCCCCCTGACCCTGCCGCCGTCCGACGGACCGGCGCCGAACCGACGCCTGCTCCTGTCCGCYGGGCTCGGCCTCGCGGCGGCCGCGATGCTGCGCCCCGCACGGGCCGCGGGCAGCCTTCGGATCGGCTACCAGAAATACGGCTCCCTGGTGCTGCTCAAGGGCCGCGGCACCCTTGAGAGGGCGCTCCAGCCGCTCGGCCTCACGGTGGCGTGGTCGGAATTCCCGTCCGGGCCGCCGCTCCTGGAGGCGCTGAATGCCGGGGCGATCGACTTCGGCTCGGCCGGCGAGGCCCCGCCGATCTTCGCGCAAGGAGCGAGCCCGGAGCTGCGCTACGTCGCCACCGAGCCACCGGCGCCGCGGGGCGAGGCGATCCTCGTGCCCCGGGACAGCCCGGTGCGCAGCGTCGCGGACCTGCGCGGCCGGACCATCGTCCTCAACAAGGGCTCCAACGTCCACTTCCTGCTGGTGCGCGCCCTGGAGCAGGCCGGCCTGCCCTACGATGCGGTGAAGCTCGCGTTCCTGGCGCCGGCGGATGCCAACGCCGCCTTCGTGCGCGGCTCCGTCGACGCCTGGGCGATCTGGGATCCGTATCTCGCCGCCGCCGAGCGCGCCACGGGCGCCCGGGTCCTGGCCGACGGGCAGGGGCTCGCCCCCAACCGCCAGTTCTACCTCTCCCGGCGCGGCTTCACCGACGCGAGCCCCGAGATCGTGTCGGCCGTGATCCGGGCGATCGGGGAGGTCGATGCCTGGGCGGAGGGCCATGCCGACGCCGTGGCGGCGGAACTCGCCCCCGCGGTGGGCATCCCCGCGCCGGTCCTCAGCGTCGCCCTCGGGCGGCTATCCTACGGCGTCGCGCCCCTCGACGCCGCGGCGGTCGCCGACCAGCAGAGGGTCGCCGACGCCTTTCACGGCCTCGGCCTCCTGCCGAAGCCGATCCGGGTCGCCGACGCGGTCTGGACGCAGCCCGAGCGCAGAGCCGAGAACCGGGCCGAGAACAGGACGGAGAACCGGTGATGCGCCCCGTCACGGTCGACCGCCTGCGCGACACGGCCCTGCCCTGGCTCCTGCCGGCCGCGATCCTCCTCGGCTGGCAGGGCGCGGTCTCGGCCGGGCTCGTCTCCAACCGGTTCATGCCGGCGCCCCTCGACGTGGTCCGGGCCGGCTGGGAGGCCGGGCGGACCGGGGAACTCTGGACCAATCTCGGGGTCAGCACCCTGCGGGCGCTGGCGGGCTTCGTGGTCGGCGGCGGCATCGGCTTCGCACTGGGCCTCGCCAACGGCCTGTCGCGCGTCTCGGAGCGGCTCACCGACACCTCGGTGCAGATGGTGCGCAACGTGCCCCACCTGTCGCTGATCCCGCTGGTGATCCTGTGGTTCGGCATCGGCGAGGAGGCCAAGCTGTTCCTCGTGGCGCTGGGCGTGTTCTTCCCGATCTACGCCAACACCCTGCACGGGATCCGCTCGGTGGATCCGGGGCTCGTCGAGATGGGCCGGGTCTACGGCATGTCCCGCACGGCGCTGTTCACCCGGGTGGTGCTGCCCGGCGCCCTGCCGTCGATCTTCGTCGGCCTGCGCTACGGCCTGGGGATCATGTGGCTGACGCTGATCGTCGCCGAGACGATCTCCGCCTCGTCGGGGCTCGGCTACATGGCCATGCAGGCGCGCGAGTTCATGCTGGTCGACGTCGTGGTGCTGGCGATCCTGATCTACGCGGGCCTCGGCAAGCTCGCCGACGCCCTGACCCGCCAGCTCGAGCGCACCTGCCTCGCCTGGAATCCTGCCTACAGGAGCGCCTGATGCTGCGCGACGCCGTCCGCCGCGAGGCGCGTCCCGATCCGGTCTCCGAGCCCCGTCAGGCGGCTGGTCCCGCGCCGATGCGGGCGCCCACGGAGCTCGGCCGGCGCGGGATCGCTGTCACCGTCCGCGACCTGCACAAGAGCTTCGACGGCACCGCCGTCATCGAGGGCCTGAACCTGTTCCTGCCGGCCGGCGGGTTCACCGCGGTGGTCGGCCGCTCCGGCTGCGGCAAGAGCACCCTGCTGCGCCTGATCCTCGGGCTGGAGACGCCCACCGGCGGCCGGATCGACCTGGAAGGGCCGGCGACGTCGCCCCGCCGGTCCGAGCCGCCGATGCGGATCATGTTCCAGGAGCCGCGCCTGCTGCCCTGGGCGCGGGTCGTCGACAACGTCGCGGTCGGCCTGTCCGGCCTCGGCTCCCGGGCCGAGCGCCGCGAGCGGGCACTGGCGGCCCTCGCCGAGGTCGGGCTCGGCGACAAGGCGGGACAGTGGCCCGCGACCCTGTCGGGCGGCCAGCGCCAGCGCGTGGCGCTGGCCCGGGCGCTGGTGAGCCGGCCGGGCCTGCTCGCCCTCGACGAGCCGCTCGGCGCCCTCGACGCCCTGACCCGGATCGGCATGCAGGACCTGATCGAGCGGATCTGGCGGGCGCAGGGCTTCACGGCGCTGCTCGTGACCCACGACGTCGCCGAGGCAGTGGCGCTGGCCGACCGGATCCTCGTGGTGGAAGCCGGGCGGATCGCCCTCGATCTGCGGGTCGACGTGCCGCGCCCGCGCCGGCGCGGGGATCCGGATCTCGCCCGCCTCGAAGGCCGCATCCTCGATCACCTGCTCGGATCGCAGCCGACCCCCTGACCGCAGGCCGCCGTTTCCCGGACACGGCGGCCCGCCCTCGCTCTCGACGATCGCCGGACACGCACAGTCGGATCCGGCTTTTCCGCATCCGCCCCCCGGGCCGCACAGGAGATTCCGATGACCGCAGCCAATGACGGGCGCGCCGACGTCCTCTGGTTCCTGCCGACCCACGGCGACGGGCGCTATCTCGGCGCTCAGGAAGGCGCCCGCGAGGTCTCGCTCGGCTACCTCCGCCAGATCGCCCAGGGCGCGGATGAACTCGGCTATTACGGCGTGCTCCTGCCCACGGGGCGCTCCTGCGAGGATTCCTGGATCGTCGCCTCGGCGCTGGCCCCGCTGACCAAGCGCCTGCGCTTCCTCGTGGCGGTGCGGCCGGGCCTGATGGAGCCCTCCGCGGCCGCCCGCATGACCGCGACCCTCGACCGGATCTCGGACGGGCGCCTCCTGATCAACGTCGTCACCGGCGGCGATCCGGTGGAACTCGCCGGCGACGGCGTGTTCCTGTCCCACGACGCGCGCTACGCCGTCACCGACGAGTTCCTGACGATCTGGCGCGGCCTGCTCGCGGGCGAGACCGTGACGTTCCAGGGCGAGCACCTGCGCACCGAGAACGGCCGGGTGATCTTCCCGCCGGTGCAGAAGCCCTATCCGCCGCTCTATTTCGGCGGCTCCTCGCCCGCCGGCATGGCGGTCGCGGCCGAGCATTGCGACGTCTACCTCACCTGGGGCGAGCCCCCGGCGCAGGTCGCCGAGAAGATCGCCGCCGCCCGGCAGGCCGCCGAGGCGAAGGGTAAGACCTTCTCGTACGGCATCCGCCTGCACGTGATCGCCCGCGAGACCGAGGCCGCGGCCTGGGACGCCGCAGAGACGCTGATCTCGAAGCTCGACGACGCCACCATCGCCAAGGCGCAGGAGACCCTGAAGCGGCAGGATTCCATCGGACAGAGCCGCATGATGGCCCTCCACGGCGGCAGCCGCGACAGGCTCGTGGTGGCCCCGAACCTCTGGGCCGGCGTCGGCCTCGTGCGCGGCGGCGCCGGCACGGCCCTGGTCGGCTCGGCCGACCAGGTCGCCGACCGGATGAAGGAATACATCGATCTCGGGATCGACCGCTTCATCCTCTCGGGCTATCCGCACCTGGAGGAGGCCTACCGCTTCGCCGAACTGGTCTTCCCGAAGCTGCCCCTGCGCGCCACCACGGGCCGGCCGGTGGGCAATGCCCGCAATGACGGCCCGTTCGGCGAGATCATCGCCAACGACCTCGTGCCGGCCCGCCGCGTCGGGGCGCACTGACCGGGAGATCGGCCCGGCCGGCACGATCGAGCATGGCTGATCTGCATCCGGATTGTTCGGATGTCATGGTGACGCCATCCTTGGCGTCCATCCGCCCCGCCCATCGCTGCGCGGCGCGCTCGCGCGGCCTGGACGAGCGAAGGATATCGATGACTTCGACCAAGACGGCCCTCCTGGCCATCGGTCTGTGCCTCGGCCCCGCCGCGGCCTTCGCGGCGCCATCCCCGGCCCGCGACGCGCTCAAGCAATACTGCACCGGCGACTACATGGATTACTGCAGCGCCTACGCCCCGGGCGGCCCGGAGGTCGAGGCCTGCTTCAAGGCCAATCTCAAGAAGCTCTCGCCCAACTGCTCGGCAGCGATCACCGCCTACAAGAAGGAGCAGCGGGCGACCAAGCGCGTCAGCGAGGCGCGCTGATCCGTCACCGCACGGCGACGCCCAGAGGCGCGCCGCTGCAGCCGAGATGCGCCGGGTTGGTCGAGACCACCCCGGCATTGCACCCCGCCTGCGTCCCGACATAGAGGGGCGTGCCCCCGGATCCGGGCCGCGCGAGGTAGCCGATCGGCCGCGTGCCGGCATCGAGATGGCGGGGATTGCTGGTGACGAGTCCCGCATCCACCCCGGCCGCCGTGCCGACATAGACGGGCGGGTCGCCTGGGGCACCCGATCGCGCCAGCGTGGCGCCGATCGGCGCCGTGGCGCAGCCCTTGTATCCGGGATCGATCGTCACCTCGCCGGCGTTGCATCCGCCCTGCGTCCCGACATAGAGCGCCGTACCGGGCTCCCGGGCGGCCGGGGGCGGCGCGATCGCGGCCTGCGGCGCCGTAGTGGCCTGCGGCGCGATCGTGGCCTGCGGCGCGATCGTGGCCTGCGGCGCGATCGTGGCCTGCGGCGCTTGGGCGGCCCGGCCGCCGGCCAGCGCCGTCCGCAGGGCCGCGATCCCCGCCTTGACGTCCTCCAGCGTGCCGACCACCACGTAGCAGGTGTAGCTGTGTGCCCCGGCCGGGACATTGTTCTCGCGGAAGACGCAGTTCCACTTCACCGTCGCGTTGCCGGGGCCGGGCAGGGTCGCGAAGTTGAACCGGCCGTAGCCCGCGTTCGGCACGGCCGGCTGGGGGAGGGCGGGGCTGTACACGCCCATGGCCCGGGATCCGTCGGCATTGGCCAGGATCACCGGCACGCCCTGCTCGGCCGGCCCCGCCGAGAGCGGCGCGGCGTGGCCCGTCGCCGGATCGTAGCTCCAGAACTGCGCGAAGTCGGGCGGCATGTAGGCGGTGGCCGCCTCGAAGGTCGCGGAGGCATGCGGCTCGGCGGTGACGTAGGTGGCGCGGTAGGCGATGGCGTTGGCCACGCCCTCGGCGCCGAGGGTGACGCGCTTGGCCAGGACGTCGTTGGAGCGCGACCCGGCATGGGGGCCGGGACCCTTCGGGCAATTGCCGGTCGTCGCCCCGGGCGCGACCCAGTAGGCCATCTGGGACCGGGTCTCGAGCGTGTCAGCGCCGACCTGAAGGGCGGTGAGCAGGCTCGTGCTGCGCGAACCGGTGCCGTCGGCATCGCTGCCGGCCTCCGTGGGGTTCAGGCACTCCCCGTAGCCGTCGAAGGCGGCGGCCGATTGCAGCTCGCGGCCGTGGTCGCGGGCGTTGATGAACTGCGTGCCGCCCCAGGTGAGGCTGTCGATGGCGCCCGCGGTCCGGGACGAGACGCCGACGGCGAGGGGCGATCCCTTGAACGGCCGGCTGATCGTCGCCCGGCCACCGGGCTCGGGCCAGGCGATCGACGGCGCATCCGCGGCGCGGGCGGACCCGGCGAAGCCGGCGAGCAGCAGCGCCGCGAAGGCGGGACGGGTGGGTCGGATCGGTGCGGTCATCGGCGACTCCTGGGCGCCGTCCGCTTAACAGGTGCGGGCGCGCCGTCCAGGATCGCATCCCGGATGCCGGACGCCGACCCGCGCGCCGGCCAGGACCAGACGGCGGCGTCGCCCGCAGGTCTCACCCGGGTTCCATCGCCCACCACCCGTACCGATGCTGGCTTCGGAGAGCCTCAAACCTGCACGATAATTTAAGCCCGTGGCCGCCATCAGGTCAGGACAGGCGCGGCCGAACTGTCAGTCCTGCGGCCCCGTGATGATCGGCCCGCGCGACTGGCGGGAACCTGTCTCGGCCGCCCCGGAGACTTCACGATGTGGAGGCCGTGCCGATGACGACCACCGACCTGACCTCCGCCGGGACCGCCTCCCGGGCCGGCGGCCGCGAGGCCATGCTGCGCGGGGCGCGCATCGCCGCCGCTGCGGCCGTGACCGTGATGGTGCTGCTCCTCGACCTCATCAGCTACTCCCAGCTCATCTTCGCGGGGCCGCTGGCGGAGAGCCGCGCCGCCGGCCTGTCGGGGCTCCTCGCGGCCTATGTGCTGGGCAGCCTCGTCTTCATCGCGCTCCGCCGGACCGCGCGGATCTCGCTCTCCTTCATCGGCGCGGCCGCGATCGTGCAGGCCGCGATCGCCGCGGGCGTCGCCGGGCAGCTGGAAGCCGCGGGCGTGACCGATCCGGAGACGGTCGGCCAGCTCGTCCTCGTCGCCTGCGGCGTGTCGACCTTCGCCACCGGACTGGTCTTCGCGCTGCTCGGCACCCTCCGGGCCTCCCTGCTGGTGCAGCTCCTGCCCTATCCTGTGCTCGCCGGCTTCCTCGGCGGCGTCGGGCTGCTGTTCCTGCGCAGCGGCGTGCAGATCGGCGGCCATGTCGACGACCCGCTGGCGGCCCTTCTGCGCGCCGTCGACCCCGCGAGCCTCGATCCGGGCCGGATCGACGCCGGGGCGCTGGCGCGCATCGCCCTGACGCTCGGCATCGGGTTCTGCGCCTTCTACCTGCCTCGGATCGTCCGACACTGGGGGACCTATCCGGCGGTCATCCTGTCGAGCCTCGCCGTGGTCCATCTCGGGCTCGCCTGGACGGGCACCAGCGTCGCCACCGGGCAGGCCGCGGGCTGGCTCATCGAGCCGCTGCCGACGGGAACCCTGCTGCGCCTGCCCGCCATCGGCAGCCTCACGGCCTTCGATCCGCACCTGCTCCTGCCGATCTGGCCCAAGATCGCCACCCTGGTCGTCGTGGCGGTGATCATCCAGATCCTCTACGTGGTGAGCGTCGAGCTGGAGATCCGGCGCGACCTCGACATCGACCGGCTGTTCGTCGCCTCCGGCGCCACCAACATGGTCGGCAGCCTGTTCGGCAGCTCCGCGATGGGCTTCGGCCGGACCTCCACGCTCCTGCTGCACAATATCGGCGGCGGCCACTGGCTCGGCTGGTGGCTGACGCTCGCCGTCATGGCGGCGCTGCTCATCGTCGGCGCGAGCCCTCTGGCGCTGCTGCCCCGCCCGCTGGCCGGCGGCGCCCTGATCGCCATCGGCGTCGGGCTGCTGTTCAACCTGAACGTCGCCTGCCGGACCCTTCCGGGCTGGGAGATCGCCATCGCCCTGGTCGTGTGCGCCGCCACCGCGTTCTTCGGGGCCACCACGGGCTTCCTGGTCGGCGTCCTGCTGGCGATCCTGATCTTCGGGGTCCAGTACGGACAGATCGGCGCGATCCGCCGGTCGCTCTCGGGGACGGACCGGCGCAGCAGCGTCATCCGCGGTCCCGACGCGGCCGCCCGGCTCGCGGCGGCCGGTGGCCGGACCCGGATCTACACCCTGCAGGGCTACCTGTTCTTCCTCAACGCGCAGGCGATCCACCGCCGGGCCGCAGCGGAGACCGGGGATCTGCGGGTCCTGATCCTGGACTTCCGCGAGACCGTCGGGCTCGACAGTTCGGCGCTGATCGCGTTCCGCAAGGTCGGCCAGCTCGCCGAGCAGCGGGGCTTCGACGTGCTGCTGGTCCATCTCGAGCCGGCGGCGCGCCTGCAGATCACCCGCAACGGCCTCACCGCCGACCCGCGATTCCGGATCCGCGACACCCTGGACGAGGCCCTGCGCGAAGCCGAGTCGCTGCTGCTGGCGGAGGCCGGCGGCGCCGGCCCGGGGGAGGTCGCCCGCTTCGCCCGGCATATGGCCGATCGGCTGGGCCGCCCGTTCGGGCCGGAGGATTTCGCCCCGTATCTCACCGTCCGCGAACTCGCGGCGGGGGAGGCGCTGATGCGCCAGGGGGAGGCGGCCGACGCCCTCTACTTCCTGGAGAAGGGCCTCGTCTCCATCGAGATGGAGGTGCCCGGCCGCGGCAACCTGCGCCTGCGCACGACCACGGCAGGCACGGTGATCGGTGAGATCGCGCTGGTCCAGGGCGGCCGGCGCACCGCCACGGCCATCGCCGAGAGCCCCTGCCGGGTGGTCGGCGTCGACCGCGCCGCCCTCGCCCGCATGGAGCGGGAGCGCCCCGACCTCGCCCTCACCTTCCAGCGCTTCCTGATCCTGGAGCTCGCCGGCAAGGTCTCGGACACGAATCGCCTCCTCGAGGCGGAGATGCAGTGACGCGCCCGGCGGCGCGCCGTCCCGCGGGATCAGGCCGCCGCCAGCATCACGGCGAGCCCGAGATGGGTGACCTGATGCAGGAACTGGTCGATGCCGACCAGCCACCAGAACCGGGCATCCGTGGGGGGCAGGCGCATCCTCTGGCCGGCCAGCGCCTTGCCGCGGTCGATCGCCGTGTGGATCGCGAAGTCCACGAGCGCCAGCCACCACAAGGCCGGCTGCACCGCGAGGGCGATCAGCAGCGTACCGAGTCCGTGCAGGCCGGTATGGGCGCAGAGCGGGGCGAGCCAGCCTGACGGCCGCTGCTTGCCCTGCGCCATCCAGTTCGTCTGGAAGAAGAAATCCGCCGCGAGGTGTTTCACTTCGAACGCGAAGACCAGCAGCGCGAAGGCACCCACCGGGACGAGCGTATCGACGGACGGCATCGCGGCCCTGCTTCTCCTGCCGCGATCCTGCGGGGACGGATTCGGATCCGCGTACCGCGCTCCGAATCGACCAGGGCGAGCATACACGCACCGTCCGGCCCTGGCGCGGGCCGAAATCCAATGCCCCCGGTCGGCCCGTTTCCAGATGCCGCGGCTCCTCGTCAGACAGACGGAAGATGTTGATACCCGCAGCGTATAGTACGCCATGTTGTTCTCTCATATTCCAGCGATCACGAGCGGATCTCGTAAGTTTTAATCATTCCAATTCATGAAGATAGACGTTGGCGCACAAAACAAACCCATGATAGCCCTCCGGCCTGCGCGAACCGCGCGGGCGGGACATTGTGAGCGGGATGGTGGCGGCCCGGAATTGCGATGCCGGCATCTCCGGCCAGAGGATCGCGGCGCCCGCGGTATGCGGGCTTGGCCGGCAGCCGCCCGGCGGATCCTGGAACCTCGCGGCGTTCGAGCGCCATCGCGCCGGCTATCTGACGAGCGCGCGCCGGATCCTCGGCTGCCCGGCCCAGGCCGAGGACGTCGTCCAGGACGTGCTGCTCCGGCTGATCGCGGATCCGCCCGAGGCCGCCGACGCGGTCCAGGCCGCCTATGTCGGGCGGATGGTGAGGAACCTCGCCCTCGACCGCGCCCGGCGGCAGGGCTTCGAGCGGCGCCTGTTCACCGGCCTCGACGCCGCCCCCGACCCCGCCGATACCGGCCTTGGGACCCCGGAGGCAGCGGCCGCGTCCCGCGAATCCCTGCGGCAGGTGGCGGCCGCGGTGGCCGAGCTGCCGGAGCCGGTGCGCACGGCCTTCCGGCTCCACCGGGTCGAGGGCGTGCCGCAGATCGAGATCGCGGCCCGGCTCGGGGTCTCACGCGCCCTGGTGTGCGGCCTCGTGCGCCGCGGCCACCTGCACTGCCTCGCGGCCCTCGACCGGCGATGCGCCGCCTGCCCGGCGCGCGCCGAGGCCCCAGGCCAGCAGCAGCGCCAGGCCGAGCCCGTCGGCCAGGAACTCGGCCGCGACCCGGCTGGCGAGCACCCCCGCATAGCCGAGGAGCGGCGGCAGGATCAGGAGCGGCGGGATCAGCGCCAGCCCCTGCGCCGCCAGCGACACGGCCGCGGCCCGGCGCGGCGCGCCGATCGCCTGGAACAGGGTCGCGGCCGTGAGCTGTAGGCCAACCGGCATGAAGGCGATGGCGAAGAGCGCGGTGGCGCGCGCTCCCTCCCGGGCGGTCGCCGGATCCTGCGCGAACAGGCCCGCGAGGGGCTCGGCCCAGGCGATCATCAGCCCGCCGACGACGAGCCCGTAGGCGAGGGCGGCGGCGAGCACGAAGACGAGGGCGCGGTGCAGCCGGTCCCGGCGGCCGGCGCCGGCGGCATGGCCGAGGACGGCCTGGGCGCCCGCCATCGTCCCCAGGAGCGGCAGCGCCGCCACCAGGGTCAGCCGAAGGGCGATGCCCTGCGCGGCGACCGCGGCGTCGCCGTAGGGGGCCGCCGCCTCCACGAACAGCGCCATCGCGAAGGCCGCGAGCAGGCTGGAGCCGGTGGCCGGCACGGCGAGCGTCAGGGCCTCGGTGAAGGCTCGGCGTCCGATCCGGCCGCCGGGCCAGCGGAACGATACCCGGTCCGGTCCCCGCGCCCGGGCGAAATGCACGCCGTAGGCGGCCGCCCCCGCGAGTTGCGCGCCGATCGCCGCCCAGCCGGCACCGACGGTGCCGAGGCCGCAGACCCGGATGAGCACCGCGTCGAGCAGGATGTTGAGGCCGAAGCTGCCGACCATGACGGCGCCGCTGAGGCGCGCATGGCCCTGGGCGCGCACGATGAAGCCGCCGACGATCATCACCAGCATCAGCGCGGTGCCGATCGTGGCGAGCGCCGTGTAGGGCGCGGCCTGCGCGGCGAGGGCGGCGTCGGCGCCGAGGAGGCGCAGCCAGAACGGCGTGTCGGCCGCGATCGCGGCCGTGACGGCGAGGCCGGCCGGCAGGCTCAGCCAGAAGCCGAGGCCGGCGGAGGCCGCGGCGCGGTCGCGATCCCCGGCCCCGAGGGCGCGGGCGACCTGCGAGGCCGCCGCGATCCCGGCCCCGTAGCCGAGCGCCGCCACCAGCAGCGTGACCGGGTACGCGATGGCGATGGTGGCGATCGCGGCCGCGCCGAGATCGGCCACGAACCAGGCGTTGACCAGCATCTGCAGCGCATGCGCCGAGATGCCGAGGATCGCCGGCCCCGACAGCCGCAGGATGACGGCGACGACCGCGTCCCGGTCGAGATCGACCGGCCGCCTCACGGGACCGCCGCGGCGGACCGGATCGCCGCCCGGGCCGCCCGCTCCTCGGCGAGGATCGTCCGCGCGATGGCGCCGGCCCGCACCGGCAGGATCGACAGTAGGGTCTCGGTCAACCCGTGGGTCGGCTCGCTGAAGCCCTGGAGATGCAGGCTCACCCGGGGCTCGGCGCGCGCCAGCGGCAGGCGGTAATGCCGGTCCGCATTGGTGCCGGCCATGAACGGGCGCAGGGGATCGAGGATCGCCGGCACGGTGGCGCGCTGGTAGCCGGTGGCGCAGATCACCGCCGCGTAGCTCTGCCGCGCCTCGGTCCCGTCGACGTCGTCGCGCAGGATCGCGCGCAGGCCCTCCGGGGCCGGCTCCAGGGCGACCACCCGGGTGCTCCGCCGCAGCCGGTAGCGGGTCACGCCGCTCACCGTCTGCTCGTAGAGGGTGGCGTAGAAATCCTGGATCAGGTCCGCGTCGACCACCGCGTAGTTGGTGGCCCGGTGGGCGGCGATCAGCTCGGCCCGAACGGGTTCCGGGGCGCCGTGGATGCGGTCGACGGCGACGGGGTCGAAGATCTCGTTGACGAAGGGGCTGTCGTCGGCGGGCTTCAGGGCCGGACCCCGGATCGCGAGGTCGACGAGCGCCCGCGGGTAGCGCGCGCCGAGGTCGGTGGCGATCTCCACGGCGCTCTGGCCGCCGCCCACCACGAGGATGCGGGGCTCCGGCCCGTCGAGGCGCGGCGCCCCGAGGGCCTGCGCGATCCCCGGCAGGTACCAGGAGGAGTGGATCAGCCGCCGGTCCTGCGCGTGCGCCGCGAAGGGGGCGGGGAGCGCCGGGTCGCCGCCCGCGGCCACGACGAGGTGCCGGCAGCGGCGCAGGCGGGGCGACCCGGCGCCGTCCCGCGCCTCGACCACGAAGGCGGCGAGCCGCCCGTCGCGGACCTCCGGCCGGACGGCCTCCACGGTCTCGCCATACGCGACCGCGTCGGAGAAATGGTCCGCCGCCCAGGCGAGGTAATCGTTGTACTCGACCCGGGACGGATTGAACGTCTTGAGGTTGAGGAAGGTGCTGAGCCGCCCCTTCACGTGCAGGTAGTTGAGGAAGCTGAACGGGCTCGTCGGATCGCGCAGGGACACGAGGTCCTTCACGAAGCTGATCTGCATGTCGGCCCCGGGCAGCAGCATCGCCCGGTGCCAGCCGAATTGCGCCTGCCGCTCGATGAACCGCAGGGACGGCCGCGGCGGCCCGTCGCCCATCGCGGCCCGCAGGGCGATGGCCAGGGACAGGTTGGCCGGGCCGAAGCCGATGCCGATGATGTCGTCGGTCGCGGGGTGATCCGTCATCGCTCGCATCCCTGTTGGCGCGGAAGCTCGGTCCAGGCCGGCACGGCGGGGGGCCGCGGCGCGGCGTCGGCGGCGGCCGCGCCCGGCACCCAGAGCCGGTCGCGGACGAAGTGCTCGCGCGTCAGGGCGACCAGCGCCGCGCGCTTGTGGGGGAAGTCGACGGTGGCGATCGTGGCGAAGCCGGAGGCGTGGAGGTTCCGGATCTGCTGGGCGTGGTCGGCCCGCGGCTCGCCGACGATGCGCTGCGTGCGCGGCTCGTCGAGGAACAGGTAGTGCATCAGCGACGGCAGCCAGGCCGACAGATAGGGCCGCCCGCGCACGGCGGCCTCGCCGATCGCCACGTGCCAGCCGCGGTCGTACGGACCGGATTCGTAGAGCGGTCCGAGGCGGCTCTCCCGTGCCCAGTACAGCTCGAAATAGCCGAACGGCGTCCCGTCGAGGCAGCCGAACAGCGGCAGGGTCGCGGGGTCGGCCTGGAGCTTGGCGATGTAGGCGGCATGCGCCGCGCAGGTGCCGGTCTCCTGCCAGATCGCGGCGACCCGGGGATCGTTCATCCACGCGGAGAACAGGGCGACGTCGCCGGGCTCCGTCACCGTGCGAAAGCTCAAGCGCCGGTCGAGCCAGGGGATCGCCCGCGCGTAGACCGTGCCGGAAGGCGTTTCGGGCCGGAGCGGGTGGCGGCGTCCGTCCGTGGCGGTGAACAGCTCGGGAAAGGGCGGGCGGCCCTGCGGCAGCCAGCGGCCGGCGCATTGCCAGAGGAGCCCCGGCAGGATCTCGACCCCGTCGCCGGTCCGCCGGGCCGCGCCGCGATCGAGTAGCCGCCCGGACGTCGCCGGATCGGCCACGACGGCGATGCGCAGGACCCGCGCATCCTGGGCGGTGAGCGCCTCGGCGCGCGCCAGGATCGCATCCACGGCCGCCGCCGGCTCGACCGGGCCGGCCAGGCGGATCACCGGCGCCTCCCGGGATCCGTCCACGACCAAGTCTCCCTGCGTCAAGTGTCCCTGCGTCGGGTGTCCCGGCGTCGAGCGTCCCTGCGTGTCGTCCCGCATCCGCAGCCTCCAAGGGTCCGTCATCCGTCCTCCGCCCGTCTCCCGCGTGTCGCCGGCACCTCCCTGACGGATGGGGCCGCCCGGCGTTCAGGCGTTCCGTGCGGGCTCTTGGCGGTCCCGGCGCGCCGCCGTGAACGGGACCGCGCCTCAACCGTCAGTTCCTCGAGGCCCGGAGCGGCGCAGGAGCGAGCGGATGGACAGGCAAGCCGGCCAGGAGGCCATCGCCGACAGGGCCGAGGACTGGACACGGGGTCCGGTGGTGGTGGCCTTCGACCGGGCCGGGCACGGCGCCTTCTGGCCGGCCGGGCGCGCGCTGCCCGCCGGCTGGATGCGCGCGTACGGCCCCTGCGGGATCGCGGCGGCGCGGGACTGGATCGCGGATCCGGCACACGCCCCCGAACCCGCCGGTGCGGCCGCGGGGGCGCCGGACGCGGACCCCGAGAGCGTGCCGGCCCGGCTCGCCCGCCTCGTCGCGG